>JADGGM010000276.1 GCA_019689955.1 Gemmatimonadaceae bacterium | reverse complement strand
TCATGGAGCAGCTCAGGGACGTGCGGCAGTGGAGAGAACGACTCGGCCGAGACATCCCCAGCGGCCCCGTGCGCGTCGCACGCCAGGACGACCCCGGCGAGTGATCCCCCTCGACACCCTGCTCGACACCCTCCCGCCCTGGATCCTCGTCGGCGGAAAAGGCGGCGTCGGAAAGACCACCTGCGCCGCCGCCCTCGCCGCCCGGAGCAGCGCACGACCAGACACCAGCCAGCCCACCCTCCTCCTCTCCATCGATCCCGCCGGCGCCCTCGGCACCGCACTCGGCGTCCCGCTCACCGGCACACCAGTCCCAGTGCCCACCTGGGACCAGCTCCACGCCATGCAGCTCGATCCCGTCGCCGCGCGCGAGCGCTTCCTCGCCCAGTGGCGGAGCGTCCTCGTCACCATCCTCGATCGCGGCACCTACCTCGACCGCGACGACATCAGCGGCCTCGTCGACGCAGCGCTACCAGGGCTCGACGAGACCATGGCCCTCCTCACCCTCCTCGACCTCGCGCAGGACCGGTGGGCCCGCATCGTCCTCGACACCGCCCCCACCGGCCACGCACTGCGGTTCCTCGAGCTACCCGGCGGATTTCGCGCCCTCATCGCCCTCCTCGAGACCATGCAGGACAAGCACCGGTTCATGGTCCAGGCCCTTACCCATCGCTATCGCCCCGAGCAAGCCGACTGGTTCCTCGACCGCATGCGCAGCGACCTCGAAGCACTCGAGCGCGTGCTCACCGACCCTCGGCGCGTTGCCGTCGTCCTCGTCACGCGCCCCGAGCCCCTCGTCGCCGAGGAGAGCGTGCGCTACGCGCGCGCGCTCGCCCAGCTTCACATCGCCATCGGCGCCGTCGTCATCAATGCCGTACCCGACGAGCCCCTCCAGCCCACAGAGCGCGCGGCCCTCGAGACCATCGCCGCCATCGCCCCGGACGTCCCGCGCCTGACCGTCCCGCAGCTTCACAATCCCCTCATGGAGCGCGCAGGGCTCGTGGCCTGGGGGAGCGCCGCGCGACTCGGCGCGCCGACCGCACGCGCGGCGCCGGCGAGCACGGAAGAGCGCGCTCCACGCGCGCGCGAGCGCGGCGGCGGCGCGCGCGTGACCGTGCGCCCCCTCACCATCGTCGGCGGAAAGGGCGGCGTCGGGAAGACCACCGTCGCCTGCGCACTCGGCGTCACGCACGCGACCCCCGAGCGCCCCGTCCTCCTCGTCTCCACCGATCCCGCGCCGTCCGTCGCCGACGCCCTCGCCGAGCCCGTGGGAGAGGACCCCGTCCCCATCACCGGCGCCCCAGGGCTCCACGCCCAGCAGCTCGACGCCTCCGCCGCCTTCGCGCGCTTTCGCGAGCGATACAGCGCGCGCGTCGACGAGCTCTTCGACGCACTCCTGCGCGGCAGCCTCGATGCCGTCCACGACCGGCGCATCGCCCGCGACCTCCTCGCCCTCGCTCCCCCAGGGATCGACGAGCTGTACGCGCTCGCC
Organism: Gemmatimonadaceae bacterium; assembly: GCA_019689955.1. Classification (GTDB taxonomy): domain Bacteria; phylum Gemmatimonadota; class Gemmatimonadetes; order Gemmatimonadales; family Gemmatimonadaceae; genus JADGGM01. The sequence continues at coordinate 3,691 of JADGGM010000276.1, read as the reverse complement.
ATGCTCGGCGAGACCGTCGCCCAGGAGAAGTACGCCGCGGTGATCGTCGATCCCGCACCGACCGGGCACCTGCTCCGGCTCCTCCAGCTCCCCGCCATCGCCCTCGAGTGGAGCCATCGGCTCCTTCGTCTCATGCTCAAGTACAAAGACCTCGTCGGGCTCGGACCCGCGGCGGAAGAGCTGGTCGCCTTCGCGCGTCGCACCAGACAACTCGACCACGTGCTCCACGACCCCGCCCGCGCCGGCGTCCTCATCGTCGCGCTCGACGAGCCACTCGTGCGCGCCGAGACCACGCGGCTCACGCACCAGATCGGCGCGCTCGGCATCGCCCCCCTCGGCGTCGTGTGGAATCGCGCGCGGAACGAGCCGCACCCCCTTCCACCAATGCGCGATGCGCCGCAGTTTGAAGCGGCGGAGGTGGCGCCCGCCCCGCGCGGCGCGAACGCCTTGCGGCAGTGGGCCATGCAGTGGGAGTCTCTCGCCCCGAGCGCGCATGAGTGAGCACGTCGTGTATGTGTACGGCATCGTACCGGCCGCGATCGACACCACCGGCGCCCCGCGAGGGCTCGACGACGCGCCGGTGTGTGCGGAGCGCGCCGGCGACGTCGCCGCGCTCACCTCGCGCCTCGATGCGCCCACGTACGCCGGCGGGACCGCGGAAGCGCGCGCCGGCGACGTCGCGTGGATCGGGCCGCGCGCCATCGCGCACGACGCCGTGCTCACCTGGGCCAGCGACGCCGGCGCCGTGATCCCTCTCCCCATGTTCACCCTCTTCGCCGACCTCTCGGGGGTGCAGGCGATGCTCGCCGCCAAGCGGGAACGCTTCCGCGCGATCCTCGACCGCGTCGCGCCCGCGCAGGAGTACACGCTGCGCGTCTTCCGCCTCGACGCCGCCGTCGCTGCCACCCTCGGCGCGCTGAGCCCGCGCGTGTCGGCGCTGGAGCAGCAGGCCGCGGCCGCGACCCCGGGGCAGCGCTACCTGCTCGAGCGCAAGCTCGACGGCGAGCGCCGCACCGAGCTGCGGCGCGTCAGCGACGAGGTCGCGAACGCCGTCTACACTACCATCGCCGGCGCCGCGCTCGCCGCCGTGCGCGACCCGCTCCCGACGAACACCCCCGACGACGGCGTCGGGCGCTCCGTGCTCAACGCATCCTTCCTCGTCTCCCGCACCGGTCCCGACGCCTTCCGCGCCGCCGTGACCGCGCTCGCGCAACAGTACGAACCGCGCGGCTTTCGCTTCGAGCTCACCGGCCCCTGGCCACCCTACCACTTCGTCCGCGAGCGTGACGCATGACCGGCGAGCTCGAGTCGAGCGAACGCCTCGTGCTCAGCGAGCTGCTCAATCACGTGCTCGACAAGGGGCTCGTGATCTCCGGCGACGTCACGATCTCCGTGGCCGACATCGACCTGCTGCGCGTCGGGCTGTCCGTCTATCTCACCTCGGTGGAGACGGTGGAGGCCCGTGCGGCCGAGCGCGGCGAATCGCCGCTGTCTGGCGATGACCGTATATCTGTACTGCCTGGTCGCGAGCGGCCATGAGCCCGCGCCGGGGCTCACGGGGCTCGGCGGAGCGCCGGTGCGTGTGGTGAGCGCCGACGGCGTGGACGCGTGGGTGAGCGACCTCCACGACGCCGGGCGCGCCACCGTCGCCCACGCGCGCGCGCACGACGCCGTGGTCCGCGCCGCCATGGCGCAGGAGACCCCGTTGCCCGCCCGCTTCGGCCAGACCTTCGCCGACGATGGCGCACTCTGCCGCTCCCTCCGCGAGCGCGGTTCGGTGCTCGCCGAGCGGCTCGCGCGGGTGCGCGGCGCGGCGGAGATGACCGTGCGTCTCCTGGTCGAGCCGAGCTCGGCCGAAGCGCTCGCGAGCGAACAACGTTCCCTTTCAGCCGCGCATCCATCGACCGGGCGCGCGTATCTCGCCCTCGCGCGGGCGCGCCAGGAAGCGCGCGCCGAGGCGGCCCGGCGGGCCGACTTCTTGCAGGCGCGGCTGTGGCAATGCGTCGCCGGGGTCGTTCGGGAGGAAGCGCGGACGCCGTTGGTCTGGCCCGCGCGGTCCGTGACGCTGTCGCACCTGGTGGCGCGAGATGCCCTTGCGACGTATCGTCTCGCCGTGCAGAGGTTCGTCGAGCGCGAGCTGCGGCAGCCGGTGCTGCTGTCCGGGCCTTGGGCGCCGTACAGCTTCACGGAGCAACCACGTGGCTGAGCGCACACCCGTGGGACAACCCGACGTCGAAGTGTTGCGCGGCAGCGCCGCCGCGTTCGAGGAGGAATTGCGGTCGCTCGCCCCCGCGTTGCCGGAGCGGATCAACGCCGATCCCGAGCACGCCGAGAACGGGCTCGCGAAGCTCGTGCTCACGCTCATCGCGCTGCTGCGCGACGTGCTCGAGCACCAGGCTGTCCGCCGCATGGACGGCGGCACGCTGCGCGACGACGAGATCGAGCGGCTGGGCCTCGCGTTCAAGCGGCTCGACGAGCGCATGCAGGAGCTGAAAGCGATCTTCGGCCTCACGGACGAAGATCTCACGATCGACCTTGGGCCGCTCGGACGGCTCCGATGACCTCGAGGCCTCTCCCATGGAGCGCACCACTTGCCTGAGCACCTGACGCCGGCGCGCGGCCACGGCCTCGTCGAGATCCTCGACCGGGTTCTCGACAAGGGGCTGGTGATCGCGGGGGACATCAAGATCAACCTGGCGAACGTGGAGCTGCTGACGATCCAGGTTCGCTTGCTCGTCTGCTCGATCGACAAAGCCGAGGAGATCGGGCTCAATTGGTGGCGCTACGATCCGCGATTGACGGCGACCGTCGGCTCGTCGTACGCATCGGCCCCGACGGCCGTCGACATCGAGAGCCGCCTGGAGCGGATCGAGCGGCGCCTCGACGCCCTCGGCTCGCGCGGGTCGACGCCGCACCACACCGGGCACGAACCCTCACCCACGGAGTAAGGGCATGGCTGTCGAACGTGCTCCCGGCGGCAGTTCGCTGATCGACGTCCTCGACCGGGTGCTGGACAAAGGGATCGTCATCGACGCGTGGGTGCGGGTTTCCCTCGTGGGGATCGACCTGGTGACGGTGGAAGCCCGCGTGGTCGTGGCGTCGATCGATACGTACCTCAAGTACTCCGAGGCCGTGGGGATCATGCCGCCGGTCTCCCGGCCGCGTGAGCTCGGTGTGTCGCTCGAAGCCGACCTCGACCGCTACGCCCGCGAGAACGCCGAGTTGAAGCGGCGCCTCGAGGAGCTGGGCGGGCGCGAGGGGTAGTGAAGCGTCGGAGGTGTCAGGGATGGAGCGGAGCCAGATGATGCCCAGCTCGCTCCTGCTCGGGGAGGAGCTCCCCGAGCTGTTGTCGGACCTCGCCGAGGCGCCGGACTTCGGCGCGGCGGCGACGCTGCTCCTGGAGCAGCTCGCCGAGGCAGCGGGGGCGCGCCGCGCCGCGCTCTTCGCCGTGGACCGCAGCGTCCAGCGGCTGACGTTGCGGCAGATGGTCGGGGACAAAACTCCGAGCGGGACCGATCTGGCCGTCTCGCTCGATGAGGGCGGGCACCCGCTCACGGTGGCCGCGTTGGGGGAGGAGGTCGTGCTGTGCGGCGCGCCCGTGCCCGAGCTTCCGTTCGCGTCGTGCGTCCTCTTCCCCCTCCCGCAGCCGCGCGCGGTCGGGGGGGCTGTGCCCCCGCCCCCCTCCCGGGAG
>JADGGM010000275.1 GCA_019689955.1 Gemmatimonadaceae bacterium | reverse complement strand
CCCCGCCGCCCGGGCGCGGGGGGGGCCGCGCGCGCCCCGCGCCCGCCGGCGCACGACGGCGGCGCGGGGCCGGGACGGTCAGCGCCTCTCCGTCACACACTTCACGCAGTCCAGCAGCGTGCCGATGCGGCTCGCGCGCCCCTCGGCCGTCTGCGTCCACTCGCGTACCTGCCAGGGCGGATCGTGCCGCACGTGCTGCGTGTGCCCGCAGGCGAGGTCCGCCACCCAATGCCCCTCTTCGTCCCGGTGAAAGCCGACGATCGCCTGCGGGATCGCCGGGCCGGCACACTCGTCACGTTGCATCGCTCCCTCGATGCTCCAGTCGCGTGGTGATCGCGGTCAGTGCGACATCTGCGCGAACTGCCGCGGAGTCCCGACCTGAATGATACCCACGGCGCCCTTCTCCGCGTCGGCGAAGCTGTGGGTCACGAAGGGGTAGAGCCCCTCCCCGCTCCCGTCCGGCGAGAAGACCGTCTCGAACACCGCCCCGCCGCCGGCGGGCACCGTGTACGTCTGCACCCCCTGGAGCGCGTGGCCGACGTTGCCGTCGGGGTACACGCGGTCGAACACCGCGCCGACGATGTGGAAGTCGCTGTCGAACGACGGCCCTGCGTTGACCACGAAGAAGCGGACGCGGTCGCCGACGTCGACCTTGAGCGGCGTGGCCTTGTACTGGAAGGCACGCCCGTTGAACACCACGTAGCTCGCACGCTTGGCCATCGCCGCCTGCCAGTCGGGGCCGAGCGGCGCCGCGACCGCGCCCGGGACGGTGGCGCTGTCGCCCGCCTTCGCGTAGAACTCGCTCTGCACCAGCACGAACTCCTTGTCCGCCTTCGTCCCCCACCCGCCCTTCGGGTCGACGATGATCGGGAAGTACATCCCCTGCATGATGTGCATCAGCACGGGCGGGGTGCCACAGTGCACGAGGAACACGCCGGCATCGCGCGCGGTGAAGTGGAAGGCGACCGAGTCGTGCGGCGCGATCGTGCGGTAGGCGACGTTGGGGGGGATGCGCGCGGCGTGGAAGTCGATCGAGTGCGGCATCGGCGACTCGTTCACCACCGTGACGCGCACCTCGTCGCCCACGCGGACGCGGAGCACCGGGCCGGGCACCGTCCCGCCGAACGTCCACCCCTGGTACGTGACCCCGTCGGCGATCTGGATCGTCGCGTCCTTGATCGGGATGCGGAACACCTTCACGGCGCTCGGCGACGCCGGGGCGACGCGCGCGTCGTACACCGGCGTGGTGGAGCGGACGACGCGGTCGAAGTCGACGCGGTCGACGGTCCGGTCGGCGTTGCGCGCGGCGACGAGCCCGACCAGCGCGGCCCCGAGCGCGACGACGCCGCCGGTAGCGGAGAATATCGAACGGGATTGCATGGAATCCTCCCAAGCGCGAGTTGGATCCTTCGATGCGCAAGATGCTTCGGCTCCGATGCATTTCCCGTCGGAGAAAGCTGGAACTTCGTTCCGGCAATCGCGCGACGACGTCGTAGGAGAAACGCCGACGCCGGGGTGTTGCGCGCGCGGCGGTCGTCTCTTCCCCCGGCGCGGCGCGCGGCGATACTATGGGCCGCGTGAGCGCCTTCCCCATCTTCCGTCACGGCCGCGCGCAGCTCGTCCACGCCGACTGCATCGACTGGCTGCGCGCGCGCGCGCCGGCGAGCGTGCACGCGGTGGTGACGGACCCGCCCTACGGGCTGTTCGAGTACACGCCGGAGCAGCAGGCCAAGCTCCGCTCCGGGCGCGGCGGCGTGTGGCGCATCCCCCCGGCCTTCGACGGGAAGCCGCGCTCCCCCCTCCCGCGCTTCACGACGCTCCGCCCGCGCGACCTGCAGGTGCTGGAGGCGTTCATCGCGGCGTGGGCGGAAGTGCTGGCCCCGGTGCTCGTCCCCGGGGCGCACGTGCTCGTGGCGGCGAACCCGCTCCTCTCCCCCGTCGTGGCCGCGGCGATCGCGCGCGCGGGGCTCGAGCGCCGAGGGGAGATCGTCCGGCTCGTGATGACCATGCGCGGCGGCGACCGCCCCAAAGCGGCGCACGAGGGGTTCGCGGAGGTGAGCGTGATGCCGCGGTCGATGTGGGAGCCGTGGCTGGTGTTCCGGAAGCCGATCGAGGGGCGGGTGCAGGACAACCTGCGGCGCTGGAAGACCGGGGGCTTCCGCCGCCCCTCCCCCGACAAGCCCTTCGGCGACGTGATCCCCTCGGCCCCCACGCGGGCGGCCGAGCGAGCGCTGGCCCCGCACCCGAGCCTCAAGCCACAGGCCTTCCTCCGCCAGGTCGTGCGCGCCGTGCTCCCGCTGGGCGAGGGGATCGTGCTCGACCCGTTCGCCGGATCGGGGGCGACGCTCGCGGCGGCCGAGGCGGTCGGCTACGAGAGCATCGGGGTGGAGCGCGATCCGGAGTACTTCGCGATGGCACAAACGGCGATACCAGCTCTCTCCAAGTACCCCAACGGGTTACAGCGCGGCTGCTGAAGTACTGTAGCAGCCGCGGCAAGACACATCGAGGCAAGGCGAGACGCGCGGCAGCGGTCAGCCCGAGGGCGTCGGGCTGCTTCGGCGCATTGGGCTGATTTATCGCGTTCGATTGCTTCGGGGAGGCTGACTGCTCAGGCGCGTTCGACCGTCCATGAGCGTTTGACGGGCCCAAATTTTGACATAACTGGCGCCGCCGGATCGGCCGTGCCCTGACCCGGGCACGGCGACCCCGTACGCCGCCGCTGCCCGAGCGAACCTTGCCGCCCTAGTACGTGATGAGCGTCTCCACGCGCCGGCCGGAGAGCGCGGCGGCGCCCGGGAGGAACGAGAGGACCATCAGGAAGGTGCACCCCACCACGCGCGCGCCGAGCCGCTCGATCACCTCGCACGCCGCGCGCGCGGTGCCGCCGGTGGCGAGCACGTCGTCGGCGATGAGGACGCGGTTGCCGCCGCGGAGCGCGTCGCGGTGGACCTCCAGCGCGTCGAGCCCGTACTCGAGCGCGTATTGCACCCGCTCGACCAGCGACGGAAGCTTCCCAGGTTTGCGCACGGGGACGAACGCGGCGCCGAGGTGCTGCGCGATCGGCGCGCCGAGGATGAAGCCGCGGCTCTCGATCCCGACCACGTGCGTGATCCCGTCCTCCGCGAACGGCGCGGCCATCGCCTGCGTCGTGCGGTGGAAGAGCGGGGCGTCGAGGAGCACGGGGGTGATGTCCTTGAAGACGATCCCCGGCTTCGGGAAGTCGGGGATGTCGCGGATCGCGCCGCGCAGGACGCGCTCCAACTCGGTTCGGGCGGCGTGGTCCATGGGTCGCGGGCGCTCAGCGGCGCACGGTGAATGGTCGATCGAAAGGGTCGTGCTCGGCGACCGGCAGATGGGTGACGCGCTCCACGCGCGCGCCGCGCGGGCCGCGCTCGAGCGCCGCGAGGAGCTGCCGCACCTGGTGCTCCTCCCCTTCGGCGGCAACTTCCACGCACCCGTCGTCGCGGTTGCGCACCCAGCCGGCGAGGCCGAGGCGCTGCGCGGTCTCGCGGACGAACCACCGGAAGCCCACCCCCTGCACCACCCCGCTTACCTCGACACGCACGCGCGCCATCTCACCTGCTCGGGCGTCCGCGCAGCAGGCTCGCGAGCACGAGCGCCAGCGCGCCGGCCTCGTTCGCCGCGGGATCGACGTCGGCCGGGACGACGACTTCTCCGTCGCGAATGCGGCGCGCGATCCGCTCGAGCGCTTCGGCCACGGTGCCGGCCGGCTTGGCGCCGAGCACGGTCCCCGGAGGGAGCACGGGCCACGGCGCGAAGTCGTCGACGGGGGCGTTCGCATCGCCGGCGCGGGTCGCGAGCGGCGCGGCGGTGGCCCGCAGCTCGGGGCCGATCGACGAGAGCACTTCGCCGTCGCCGGGCGCGTGCTGGCCTGCATCGGGCGCGGGCTCGGGGGGCACGGGGAGCGCGCCGGGCTCGGGCCAGGCGAGCGCGTCGCCCAGCTCATCGCTCGGCGCCGAGGGCGCGGGCGCGGCGGGACCGACAGGGACGGCGAGGAACGGCGGCGTCGGCACCGAGCGCGTGGCCGGCGCCTGCGCGGACGCGTCGCTCGCGTCGAGCGCGTCGGTGCGCGGGATCGGGCGGGAGACGCGCTCGGAGCTCTGCGCCCCCGGGAACAGCGCCTCGACGGCGGCATTCGCCTCCTCGACGGCGCGGCGCTCGAGATCGGGGGACAGCGCCGGCTCGGCCTCCGGCGCGGCGAGTGGATCGGTGATCTGCGCCGGTGTCTCCGGCGACGTCAGCGCCGGGCCGGCATCGCGCGCAGCGGACGCCGACGGTGCGTCGACGAACGCGCTCCTCTCCTCCGCGGCACGCCCGGGCGCGCCCGGCGCGTGCTCCAGGGCGAGGAGCGAGTCGATGTCGCGCACGCCGAGGCTGGCCGGCGCGAGCCCGGCAGGCTGCGGCGGCACGGGCTCCCGTTGCTCGACTGCGGGGGGGGCGTCATGCACCATCGGCTCGCGACGCGGCTCCGTCTCCCGCCCGAACCCGACGCCGAACGGATCGACGTCCAACCGCACGTCGACGCGATCGTCCGCTCGAGCACCGGTGCTCGCCGACGCCTTCGCCTGCCCTGCCCCGAGCGCGTCGTCATCGCGCGATGCAAGCGCGTCGACGCTGGGATGCGCCGCGCTCGCCTCCTCTGCGCGCGGCGCCGCGGGCTCGGCGGGTTCGTCGTCGAATCGGATGATGCGCTCGGCTTCGCCCCGCGCGAGCGCGCTGTCGATGTCCGGCGCGGGGGCCGCGCTCGCGGCGGCGCTCGGCGATGCGGTCGGGGTCGCGGTCCCGGCGTCGAACGACGCGTCGCCCCAGAAGCTCTCCACTTCGAGGCGCGTGCTCGCCGTCGGCGTGTCGAGCGTCCACTCCGTTCGCTCGAGCTCGATGCCATCGACCACGGGCTGCGCCCCCCCGGGCGCTTCGGCGTGGAGCTGGCGGTTCGCGTCATCGTACGCGATCACGTCGATGCTCGCGTCCTCCGGCGTGACGATCGGGCGCTCTCCCGTGACGTTGAGCGCGATCGGCTCGGGCTCCAACTGTTCGATCCGGAAGTCGTCGTCCCCACCCACGGCGGGCGCGGCAGCGGAGGGCGCGCCGAGGGTCGGCGCTGCGTGCTCCTCGGTGGCGGTCGACGCGCGTTCGATCTCCAGCGCGATGCTGGGCTCCGCGAC
>JADGGM010000274.1 GCA_019689955.1 Gemmatimonadaceae bacterium | reverse complement strand
CCTCGCCGACCACGACCTGCTCGCCGTGAGCCGCGCGGCGCTCGCGACGCTGCGCGCCGCGCTCCTGCGCGACACCGGGCCGTCCGCGGCCGCGTACCTCCAGGAGGCGGGGTACGCCGGCGGGGAGGCGGTGTTCGCGTCGTTCCGCGCGTGGCTGCGCGCGCGCGGGGCCGGGGAGCCCGACACGCTGGACTTCGCGGAGTTCCAGGCGCGGGCGTCGGAGTACTTCCGCGAGGCCGGGTGGGGGACGATCGAGATCGGGGCGCTCCACGGTGCGGTGGCGACGGTCGACTCGGCCGACTGGCGCGAGGCCGACCCCACGGAGCAGTCGAGCCACCCCGGGTGCCACTTCACGACCGGGATGTTCGCCGACTTCTTCGGGCGCGTCTCCGACGTCCCGCTCGCGGTCCTGGAGGTGGAGTGCCGCTCCGCCGGCGCGCCGCGCTGCCGCTTCCTCCTGGGCAACAACGACGTGATGCGCTACCTGTACGAGCAGATGGAACAGGGGGAGGGGTACGAGACGGTCGTCGCGCGGGTGGAGTGAGCCCCCTCAGGGCTCCCCGGCCAGCACTTCCTTGTCCCAGGGGAGGATGATCGTCGCCTCGGTGTCGAGCGCCGAGAAGTCGGGCTCGTAGGGGCCGGTCCGGAACCCGACCGCCGTCCGCACGTCGGCCGCGCCCGCGTTCACGATCGCGGCCACGGCGAGGCGGAGCGTCTCCCCGCTGTCACACGTTTCGTCGACCAGGAGGACCCTCCGGCCGCGCACCTCGCTCGGCGCGGCGCCGAGGACGGCCGGGGTCTCGCGCACCACCTCGGCACGGTAGCGGCGGCTCACCGTGATCGAGTGGAACTCGCGCCCGAGGATCGCCGCGATCACCGCGCCGGGGATCACCCCCGCGGTCGCGATCCCGACCACGATCTCCGGGTCGTAGCTGCGCGCGACCTTGAGCGCCAACGCCCGCGACAGCTCGCCGAAGAGCGGCCAATCGACCTCGAGGACGCCGCGCGTCCGATCAACGGTCTTCCGGCGTGGGGACACGAGAAGCGGGGGTGAGAGTGGACCAGCGAGGGAAATCTGGCTCCGCACGCGCCCGGACGGAAGCAGCGCGCCGCGCAGTCCCCACGGGCGTCCCTCTTCCCGCTTCCCCTGCCTCACGGTAGTTTTGCCCTTTGCGAGCGTCCGGCGTGCATTCTGCAAGTTCATGGCGCTCCCGACCTTCTGACGTCCTCGACCCTACCGCGATCGCATGTCCTGGTGGAGCCGCTTGACGGGTGGAAAATCTGCGAACCCGCCCAAGCCACAGCGCCTCGACTACCTCAGTGAAGCGCTGGCGCTGGAGCGACAGGGCGACTATGACGCCGCGCTGACGTCGTATCGCCTCGCGCTCCGCGACCAACCGAACGACCAGCGCATCCTGCAGAACATGGCGATCGCGTACTCGAAGACCGGCCGCTTGGACGAGGCCGTGCGCTGCTACCGGCGCGCGCTCGAGATCGATCCCGAGCTGAGCGGCGCGCATTACGGGCTCGCGTTCCTCCTCCTCAAGCGCGGGGACCACGCGGGCGCCGAGCAGCACCTCGATGCCTTTCTCGCCAACCCGCCGCGCAATGGCGAGGCGGAGCGCTGGGTACGGCACGCCCGGCAGACGCTGGAGCAGCTTCGCGCGGGCGAGAACGCCGACTCCGTGCCGGAGCCCGAGTAACGAGTGGGCCAGATCGTCGCCGTCGTCAGCCAGAAAGGTGGGGTCGGGAAGACGACCACCGCAGTGAACCTCGCCGCGGCGTTCGCGCGCCGCGGGCTCAAGACGTTGCTGGTCGATGTCGACCCGCAGGGCGCGGTGCGCTACGGCGTGGGGCTCCGGAGCGGGCACTCGCCGTTCGGGATCTCCGACTACCTCACCGGCGCCAAGTCGCTGCGCGAGGTGATCCTCCCCACCGCCCTCCCCTGGCTGCGGGTGATCCTGGCGGGCACGGTGAGCACCGAATCGAGCCACGCGGGGTATCAACACCAGATCGAGAGCACGAGCCTGTTGCGCGACATGCTCACCCTCGCGCGCGAGCGCACGCACGTGACGATCGTCGACACGCCCCCGGGGCTCGGCCCGGTGGTGCACCGCGTGCTGGAGGTGAGCCAGCACGTGATCGTCCCGCTGCAGTGCGAGCCGCTGGCGCTCCAGACGACGCCGCAGATCCTGCGCGGGATCCAGGACAAGGTCGCGCTCAACGACGAGCTCACGCTCGCGGGGCTCGTGCTCACGATGTACGACCCGGTGAGCGAGGCGTGCTGCCGCGTGGCCGAGTACGTGCGGCAGCACCTCCCGCGCAACATGGTGTTCGACACCGTCGTCCCCCGCACCCCGGCCACCTCGGAGGCGTTCGCCGCCGGGCAACCCGTGGTGCTGCGCACGCCGAACGATCCGGCCGCGCAGGCGTACGTCAACCTGGCGACGATCCTGGCGCAACGGTTCGACTGATGGAGCGATCCCCTCTCCGCGTGCTCGCCGCGGCCACCCTGGCCGCGGGCGGGCTCATCGCGCTCGCGTGCACCAAGGTCGGGACCGACCCCAACGTGCCGGTCTCGATCGCGCTCGCGCCCCCTGCCCTGCCCGCGATGCTCAAGGGGGACACGCTGCGCAACGACGCGGGGGCGGTCGCGCCGCTCGTCGCCACCGTCTTCAACGTGCACGACGACCCGATCGTCGACGCCCCCGTGCGCTTCCTCTCGCTCGACACGACGCACACGATCCTCGTCGACTCGGTCACCGGCGTGGTGACGGCGAAGGACACGGGGCAGACGCTCGTGGTGGCGTTCGTGGGGTCGCTCCAGGCGCCGCCCGACACGATTGTGGTGGTGGACACCCCGACCGCCGTGCAGAACGTCGACCCGCTCGTCGACACGCTCAACTACACCTTCAACGGGCGCGACACGCTGCAAGCGCTCGGCGTGAAGGTGGTGCACGACACGATCGGCGTCCGCCGGGTGATCGTGCGCTACCAGTTCGTCTACCCGGCCGGGCTCGACAACAGAGACTCGACCAAGGTCCAGCTCGTCGACGGGAACAAGCAGCCGTCGCTCGTCGACACGACCGATGCGACGGGGGCGGTGGTGCGCTCGCTCCGCATCGCGCCGATCGCGTCGGCGTTGCAGGGTTGGGTGGGCGGGCAGGCGACCGCGGTGGGGCCGCCGGGGCTCGCCATCGCCGGGAACCCGGTGCGGTTCGTCATCCACGTCACCATCACGCAGCCGTAGCCCGAGGCGTCCTCTTTCTCCCGGAGGAGTCGATGACCGTTGCCGCCGCACCCCAGACCGCCGAGCGTGACGGGAGGCTGCGCGCACCCGCGACGCTCACCCAGCTCTTCTTCGACGCCGTCGACATCCACGACCGGCCGAACGCGCTGCAGGTGAAGGTCGGCGGCACGTACCAGCCGATCTCGCACCGCACGCTCGCCGAGCGGGTGCGCCGCGCGGCGCTCGGCCTCAAAGCGCTCGGCCTGCCGGCCGACGCGCGCGTGAGCATCCTCTCCGAGAACCGCCCCGAGTGGGCGATCGCGGACTACGCCTGCCTCACGGCGCGCTACGCCGACGTCCCCATCTACCCCACGCTCCCCGCGGAGCAGATGCGCTACATCCTCCGCGATGCCGGCGTGTGCGCGATCTTCGTGTCGACCGAGGAGCAGGCGGCGAAGATCGCCTCGCTCCGCTCCTCGCTCCCCGAGCTGACGTGGGTGATCGCCTTCGAGGACAACGCGACGAGCGGCGTCGATCTCACGCTGAGCGCCCTCGAGGCCAAGGGGGCCGCGGCGGAGACGCCGGCGACGATCGCCCAGTACCGCGACGACGCGCTCCGCGTCACCCCCGACGACGTGGCGACGATCATCTACACCTCGGGGACCACCGGCGAGCCCAAGGGCGCGGTGCTGACGCACGGGAACATCGCGTCGAACATCGCTGCGGTGATGCACCTGATCCCGTTCGTCGAGGACGACGTCTCGCTGAGCTTCCTCCCGCTCTCGCACGTGCTGGAGCGGATGTTCGACTACCTCATGTTCTCCGTGGGGGTGTCGACGGCGTACGCGGAATCGGTCGACACGGTGGTGGCGAACTTCGCGGAGGTGCGGCCGACGATCGTCGTGTCGGTGCCGCGGGTGTACGAGAAGATCTACGCTCGCGTGCTCGAGAACGCGCTCGCGGGGGGCGCGGTGAAGAAGAACATCTTCTTCTGGGCGCGGCGGGTCGCGGACCAGTGGGCCGACGTGGCGCTCGCGGGGCGGACGCCGCGCGGGCCGCTGGCGTGGAAGTACGCGCTCGCGCAGCGCCTCGTCTTCTCCAAGCTCAAGGAGCGCGTTGGGGGGCGGCTGCGCTACTTCGTATCGGGTGGCGCGCCGCTGGCGCCGGAGATCAACAAGTTCTTCTACGCCGCGGGGCTCGTGATCCTCGAAGGGTACGGGCTCACGGAGACCTCGCCGGTCATCTCCGTGAACACCCCGGAGCACTTCCGCATCGGGACCGTGGGGCGGCCGATCCCGGGGGTGGAGGTCAGGATCGCCCCCGACGGCGAGATCCTCTGCCGCGGGCCGAACGTGATGAAGGGGTACCTGAACAAGCCCGAGGCGACGCGCGAGGTGATCGACGCGGAGGGGTGGTTCCACACCGGCGACATCGGCGAGCTGGACGCCGACGGGTTCCTCCGCATCACCGACCGCAAGAAGGACATCATCGTGACGGCGGGGGGGAAGAACATCGCGCCGCAGCCGATCGAGAACCAGATCAAGGCGAACAAGTACGTCTCCCAGGCGGTGATGATCGGCGACAAGCGCAAGTACCCCGTGGTGCTGGTGGTGCCGAACTACGACCAGCTCGAGAAGTGGGCGAAGTACAAGAACCTGCTCTACACGGACCGCCGGCAGCTCCTCGCGCACCCGCTGGTGAAGGCGAAGATGGAGAAGGAGGTGCTGGGGAAGCTCACCGGGCTGGCGTCGTTCGAGACGCCGAAGAAGGTCGCGCTGCTGGAGCACGACTTCTCGGTGGAGAGCGGGGAGCTGACGCCGACGCTCAAGGTGAAGCGCCGGATCGTGGACAAGCGCTACCGGGCGATCATCGACGCGTTGTACGCGGACGAGTGAGGGGGACGACGGGCTCGGGGCGCGCGGTCTTCACGGCGACCCATTGGTCCGCGTCGCGCGCCAGCTCGGCG
>JADGGM010000273.1 GCA_019689955.1 Gemmatimonadaceae bacterium | reverse complement strand
CTCGGTGCGGCGGGGGCGGCGGGGCGCATCCCGCCGGCGGAGGTCATCACGGCGAGCGACGGGTACCCGCACTCGTGGAGCCGCGCGGCGAGGCGCGCGAGGTAGCGCGCCACGCCCGGGCGCAGGTACGCCTCGGCCACCGTCGTGGCCGCGCGCTCGTACTCGCGAATCTCGGGGAGCACATCGGACGAGAGCACGACATCGATCTCGGGTGCGGCGGCGCGGAGCGCGGCCGCGAGCGCGTGCTCGTGGCGCGCGTCGAGGTACGCGTGGAGGAGCGTGACCGCGACGATCTCCGGCTGCTGTGCCACGACGCGCCGCGCGACCGCGGCGGCATCCGCGTCTGCGAGCGGGCGCACGACCCCTTCGGGCGCGATGCGCTCCGGCACCGCCACGCACCGCTCCGCGGGGACGAGCGGCGGCGGGTGGTGGCGCGTGAGGTCGTAGAGCGATGCGCGCTCCTGGCGGCGGAGGGCGAGGAGGTCCGTGGCGCCCTCGGTGGCGCACAGCACCACGCGCGCGCCGGTGCGCTCGAGGAGCGCGTTGGTCGCGACCGTGGTCCCGTGGACCACGCGCGCGATCGTCGCCGGGGGCGCGCCGAGCGCGTCGAGCGCGGCCACCACCCCGCCGCTCTGGTCCGCCGGAGTGCTCAGCACCTTGCGCGCCTCGACGAGGCCGTCGTCGCCGATCGAGACGAGGTCGGTGAACGTCCCCCCAACGTCGACCCCGACCGACCGGCCGCTCATGGCGCGCGGCGCTGGCGGACGGCGAGGGCGAGCGCCGCGGCCGTGCCCACGAGGGAGAGGAGCCCGATCCAGTCTCCCCAGCGCACGTAGAGCGTGCGCACGTCCGTGGTCTGCGCGTCGTAGATCCGCGCGGCGGGGACGAAGAGCCCCGTGGCGCCGTGGATGCGGCCGAGCGGGTCGACGTACCCCGAGATCCCCGTGTTCGCCGCGCGCACGATCCCCACCCGGTTCTCGATCGCCCGGAAGACCAGGTGCGCCTCGTGCTGGTACGGCGCCAGGCTCCGCCCGAACCACGCGTCGTTCGTGATATTGACGAGGAGCGACGCCCCCTCGCGGCGGTACGTGCGCGAGCGCTCGGGGAAGATCGACTCGTAGCAGATGAGCACCCCGACCTTCCCGAACGGCAAGGTGAACGGCTCCGGGTGCCCGCCGCGCCCGTACGCGCCGAAGTACTTGAGCTTCCCGAACCAGCGCGGGTTCACGAACGGCACGCGCTCCACCACCGGGACGAGGTACGACTTGTGGTACGGCGGCTGCGCGCCGATGCGGCCGGTGGAATCGGCGAGCATCGCGGCGTTGTAGTACTCGTACTCGTTCGGCCCGAAAAAGGTCACGTCGAGCACGCCGAACAGGATCGGCGTGTCGTACTCCGATGCGAGGCGCCCCACGATCATGCGCCACTCCGGGTGCTCGACCAGGAACCCGGGGAGCGCGGCCTCGGGCCAGAGGAGGAGCCGGGCGCGGCGCTGCGCGAGCACCTCGCGCGACCCGCTGGCGAGCATCCCCACGATGCGCCCCTGGTTCTCCGCCTGCCATTTCTCCTCTTGCGGGACGTTGGGCTGCACGATCCCCACCGGCGCGACCGGGCGGAGGGTGGTCGACGCCATGCGCCACGTGCCATAGAGCGCCACGCCCGCGACGAGCGCCGCGATCCCGGCCAGGCGCGCGGCGACGGCGCGCGCGCGCGCCCGGAGGAGCCACGCGTCGGCGAGGAGGCCGTTGATCGCCGCGATCCAGAAGCTGAGCCCGCGCACCCCGCTCATGTCGGCCGCCTGGGCGAGCGTCGGATGGTGCGCCATCGCGAGCCCCAGCGGGAGCCAGGGGAACGCCAGGTCCGACAGGTGGTTGAGCGCGACTTCCGACGCGACCCACACCACCGGGAGGACGATGGCCAGCGGAAGGCGCGTCGCGCGCCGGGCAAGGAACAGCGCGACGGCGGTGAGCGTGACCACGGGGGCGAGGACAAGGAGCGCGCCGATGTAGCCCAGGATGGCGAGCTTCGTGTAGATGAGCAGCGCGAGCGCGATCCAGTACAGGTTGATCCCGTAGCCGACGAGCCCGAACCAGAACCCGATGCGCGCCGCGGCGCGCCACGACTCCGCCGCGTCCGCGCGCCGCGCGATCGCCACGGCCACGGGGACGAGGCAGAGGAACACGGGGATGACGAGCGGGAACGGCGGGAAGGCGATGCCGAACAGCACCGCCGACGCGACCGCCGGGAGCGCTTCCCCCCGCTTGGGCCAGAGCGCGCGCACTCTCACAAGCGAACTTCTTTCCCCTCGTCCGCGGACTTGTAGATCGCCTCGAGGAGCCGGAGCAACGTGACCTGGTCCGTGGGGGGCTCGTAGCTCGCGGCCTCGTCGACGACGGCCAGGAAGTGGGCGATCTCCGCGCGGTATGACTGGAGGAGCACGCTGTCGCGCGTCGCCGCGCCGCGCGGGGTCACGTCGACCGCCTTGCCGTTGAGCTCCTTCACCACGCGGAGCGGCGCCAGCTGCGCGCTCCCGCGCGTGGCGAGGACGTCGAACCACCACCGCTCCTCGGCGCCCACGTACGACCAGGAGACGTCGATGGTGAACGTCTTCCCCTGCGCGCACTCGACGAGGGCGACGAGCGACTCCTCGACCGCGCTCGCGCCGCGCGAGCGCTCCATGTGCGCGCTCACCCGCACGGGCTCGGGGAAGTCGGCGAGCCAGAGGGCGAGGTCGAGGAGCGGGAGCCCGTGCTCCATGAACGCCCCGCCCCCCGCCTCGGCGCGGCGGAAGCGCCACCCCTCGGCCGCGCGGCGCGGCTGGTAGTGCCCGGCGCGCACGCCGAACAGCTTCCCCAGCTCCCCGCCGCGCAGGAAGCTGCTCACCGCCTGCACGTCGGAGCGGAAGCGGTAGTTGTTCGCCACCGCCACCTTGCGGTCCGCGCGCGCCGCTGCGTTCAGGATGCGCTCCACCCCGCGCGAGGTGAGCGCCAGCGGGCGCTCGCAGAGGACGTGCACCTTTGCCGCGAGCGCGCTCAGCACGTGCGGCTCGTGCAGGTGGTTGGGGGTGCTGATGATCACCGCGTCCAGCTCGTCGAGCTCGAGGAGGTCCTCGATGTCGGTGAAGACGTCCTCAACGTCGAAGCGCTCGGCGAGCGCGCGAGCCTTGGGGCCGTCGTTGTCGCAGAGGGCGACGAGCTTCACGCCGCGCAGCCGCGCGAGCGCTGGGAGATGCGCGATCTGCGCGATCGCGCCGACACCGACGACACCGATACGAACGGTTGGCTTCATGGAGCGCGGGAAGAGGAGGACAGGCTGAAGTGGTACGTCGCGGTCGCGCGCAGCACGCCGTAACGCACGTTGGCGAGCAGGGTGTAGCGCGCTTCGAGGCCGACGCTGACCCGCGGGGTCGGCGTCACGTCGACCCCGGCGAGCCCGGTGAGCCCCGCCCCGATCTGGTCGAGCGCGCTCTCCACGAACGTGTTGGCGATGAGCTTCGACTCGGCGCTCACGATGTGCGCGCCGATCCCGCCGCCCAGGTATGGGCGGAGCACCACGCTCGGCGAGGAGGGGATCCACCGCACCGTCGCCTCGAGCGCGATGTCGGAGACGCGCACCTTGTCGACGAGGATCGTGTCGTCCCCCGCCGGGTCGCGGATCGACTGGCGCAGTTGGGTGATGAACCGCTGCACCGTCTCGTCGGTGAAGTTGGAGCCCCAGTAGCCGACCTCGAACATCACGTGCCAGTGCCGCGCGATCTCGCCGTAGTCGGCCTGGATGCCGTACGCGCTCGTGGCCTCGACGTTCCTGGGGGCCACGCGCCCGTAGGCGATGCCGATGGCGCTCAGGTGGAGCCGGTCGAGCCCGAGACGTTCGAAGAGCGACGGGCGCGCCTGCTGCGCGTGTGCGGGGGCCGGCGCCGCCACGAGGACGGCGAGCGCGCCCGCGAGGGCGAGGCTACTCGTCCGCGCGCGCAACGACCGTCCCCGGGTAGTACGCTCGCAGGATCGTCTGGTAGTCCTGCCCTGCCCGCGCCCGGCCGATCGCTCCCCACTGGCACATCCCGATCCCATGGCCGTATCCATTCCCGCGAACGGTGAGCTGCGTGAGCGCGCCGTTTCGCCCGCGCTCGGTCTCGACGGAAAAATACGTGCTGTTGAGGATCTCGCCACCGGGCGAGCGGAGGACGAATCGGATGTCGTTCCCCCGCAACGTGTACTCCCCGCGGTCGGTGGTGATGACGAGCGCGCGCACGCGCCCGCTCGGCGTGCGCCCGCGGACCTCCACCTTCTCCACGCGCCCGGGCCCGCCGCTCCGCACGCGGGCGTAGCGGTCGAGGTAGCGCTCGAGCACGCGCGCGAGCGCGCCGGCGGTGAAGGTCTGCGTCCACCGGAAGCGCGGGGCGATGTCGCAGTAGTAGCGGTCGGTCCCCGGGATCCGGTCGCTCACCGAGACCAGGTATGGCTCGTCCGCTTCCCCGCGCCACACCTCGCTCGCGGCCGCGGTCCGCCCGCCGCACGTGGAGTGATAGGGGGCGTTCACCACGCGGCCGTGGTACTGGAGCACGAGCCCTTCGGTGGCCGCCACGGCGGCGTCGCTCATCGGGGTCTCGGCGTCGACGCCGCCGTAGACCTGGTCGAGGACCGTGGCGAGCATGTCGTAGGGGCGCTCGCGCCCGGCGAGGTGGGTGTAGGCGTAGCTGCGCGCGGCCACGGCCTGAGCCGCCACGGCGGCCTCTTCCCCGGACCCACGGTGCCCGATCTCGAGCGGGACCACCCCCCGCAGGTAGTCCTCGAGGTAGAGGCGGTTGACCACGGTCACGCTGTGCGCCCCGGACGGGATCACCCACACCTCGCCGCGGTACCGCTTCCCGTTCACCGTCACGAACGCCCCGCGCCCCACGGTCCGGGCGATGAAGGGGGCGGGGCGCGTCGCCGTCGTGCGGCCGTCGTCGTGGACCGCGCGCAGCCGGCTGCTCCCGGCCTCGACGGTCCACAGGTCCCCGGCGCCGGCGCGGAGGAGGGTGCTCTCTCCCCCGCTGTCGTACAGCCGCCATTCGCCCGTGGCCGAAAGGGTGACGTGGTCCACGTCCTTGGCCAGCGCGATACGAACCACCCGCCCGCCTTGCAGGCGGCGCTCGCTGGGCGCGGGGATCTCCTCGATGGGCGGGTTGGCCGCCGTGTCGGGGGGGACGGTGGGGCGCG
>JADGGM010000272.1 GCA_019689955.1 Gemmatimonadaceae bacterium | reverse complement strand
CCACGTCGAGGTGCATCACCGCCGGCCCGCCCCGCACCGCGTCCACGGTCAGCCCGATCGCCTCGGACACGAGGAGCCCGGCATGATAGCAGAGCCCATAGAGCGCGAGGTCCATCCGCTCGGCCGCCCCCGCCGGGGTCGCGGCCCGCGCTTCAAGGTATGCGAAGATCTCCCGAACCTCGCGCTCGGCGATGACGTGCGGCGCCTTGGGCTCCGGCACCGGCTCGGCGAGCGCCTCGGCGGGCCCCGGAGCACGGAGTCCTTCTTCCCCCACCAGGTAGCGGTAGAACGCCTTGATCGCTTGCAGGTGTCGCCGCACCGTCGGCGCGGCCCACCCCTCGAAGGTGCTCCGCGCCCGGAGATACGTCTCCAGGTCGGCCGGCGAGAGCTCTTCGACTGGGCGCGGCGCGTACGCGCGCACGAGGTCCGCGACGTCCGCGTGGTACGCGTCGATCGTCGCCTCCGCCTTCCCCATCTTCTCCAGCCACGACGAGAACCGGTGCACCGGGTCGTAGTTCGGCTGCACCTCCGGCGCGACCGGCGGAGTCTCCGGTGCGGTCATGTGCCGAGCCCGCGCGCGCGAGTCATGGGTCAACAGTAGCGCCTGAGCGCGCCGCGCGGTATCGCGCGCCGGGCACGCTCGGCGTGGTTCGCCCGATGCGCCGCCACGCGCTCCCGAACAGCGCCTACCGCCCCCGCGCCGCGGGACACCGTTTGAGCATCACGATCGCCGTGCAGCCGTCCGTCTCGATGCGCTGCCCCGAGGCGTTGCGCGACTCCGGCTGCGCGCCGGGGAGCGTCGTCCACTCCATCAGGTCCGCGCAGCCCGTGGCCTCGAGCTCGGCGACGATGAGGTCGCGCTCTCGATCGATGTTCGGGTCGATCCGGTGCGTCGCATGCCCGTGCAGTGGCTTCACCTCCAAGCCGACGTCCTCGTCGGCCGCCCCGACCCACAGCGCGGCCGCGGAGTCGAGCAACCAGATGCGCACGTGGTGACGCCGTTTGAGCGTGGGCCCCGCGAGCTCGTACGCGAGGTCGTACGGCCGCCCTTCGAAGTACTGCGTGCTGATCGGCGCCCGAACGGCGCGGTGCCCGGTGACCATGTCGGCCGTCGCGTGCGCGAGCGCGCGGAGCGAGGCGCGCGCCGGGGGAGTCCACCCCGCGCGGAGGAAGGCGCTGTCCAGCGCCGCCGCCGTGCCGATGAAGATGAGGTTGATCGGGTCCCCGGCGCGCTCGCTGCGCTTGGTGCCCGTGTGCGGGAGAAACTCGGGGAGCGGCGGGAGGTGCGACAGCTCCGGGTGCGCGGCGACCGGCTGGCACCAGGCCCGCGGGAGCTCGAGCGGGCGCACGAGCCGAACGCTCCCGATCTCCCCCGCGAGCACGCTCGCACGCGCCCCGCGACGCGCGATCCGGTAGCCGGCGAAGAGCGCCGTCGGGATGACGCCGACCCCGCTCGCCGCCGCCGCACCCGCCGGCGCGATGTCGTGCGCGATGCGCCCGTGCCTGCGCCGCGGTCCGTACACCACACCGGAGTCCGTGATGTCCCCCCGGGCGCGTGTACTCCAGGGTGTCGACCACGGCGTCGATCGCGACCCGCTCCCCCGGGCGCACCTCCACCGAATCGAAGCGCAGCGCGAGGCGGCCGGGGTGCTGGAAGCGCCCGCCGCCCGCCGAGGCCGTCACGTGCCCGTACATCTGCGTGAACGCCGGGACCGCCACGCACCCACTATCCCCCAGCGCCCCCATCGTCTGCACGAGCACCACGCGCCCCACCGTGTCGCGCCCTCCCGCGAGCGCATGGAGAAATCGCACCGGCACGCTGGTGCCCGCCGGAAAGCTGATCTCGCCAGGAGACGGCGGCAGCGCTCGCTGCGCCTGGCCGGCCAACGCCGAGGCGGCAAGCAGCAGCGGCGGCACGAAACGGAAGGAGGACCGCACGACACACCTCCGGAACTGCGTCCCTCGCCGACGGAGGTCTCCCGATCTCCCACATAGTGTCACCGCGCGTGCGCGCGCGCCACGGGGCGAAACGCGCGCCGCTCTGGACGCCCGCGGAGCGATCGGGTAAGGTAGGAGCGTCAACCCTCAACCCATCCGCGCCATGACCGACATCGACGTCCTCCTCGAGGAACACCGGAAATTCGCGCCCCCGGAATCGTTCGCCCGGGCCGCGCACGTCGCCACGAGCGAGATCTACGAGCGGGCGGCGCGCGATCCCGAGGCGTTCTGGGCCGAGCAGGCGCGCGCGCTGGAGTGGGACACGCCGTGGAGCAAGGTGCTCGACTGGACCCCCCCGTGGGCCAAGTGGTTCGTCGGCGGGAAGCTCAACGCCTCGGTGAACTGCGTCGACCGCCACGTCCGCACCAACCGTCGCAACAAGGCGGCGATCATCTGGGAGGGGGAGCCCGGCGACACGCGCACGCTCACGTACTGGGACCTCTACCGCGAGGTGTGCAAGTTCGCGAACGTGCTCGATCAGCTCGGCGTCAAGCGCGGCGACCGCGTGGCGATCTACCTCCCCATGATCCCCGAGGTCGTGATCGCGATGCTCGCCTGCGCGCGCATCGGCGCGCCACACTCGGTCGTGTTCGGCGGCTTCTCCGCCGAAGCGCTCCGCGACCGGATCAACGACGCCCAGGCCACCGTCCTCATCACCGCCGACGGCGGCTACCGGCGCGGGCAGATCATCCCGCTCAAGCGCAACGCCGACAAGGCGCTCGAGGAGACGCCGTCGATCCGCCACGTCGTCGTCGTGCAGCGCCGCCCGGGCTCAGCGGGGGACGAGGCGTTCGCCGAGATGCGCGAGGGGCGCGACCACTGGTGGCACCGCCTCATGCAGAACGCCAAGGCCACGCGCGAGCCCGAACGGATGGACGCGGAGGACGTGCTGTACATCCTCTACACCTCGGGCACGACCGGAAAGCCCAAGGGGATCGTGCACACCACCGGCGGCTACCTCACCGGGTGCGCCGCGACCACGAAGCTCGTCTTCGACCTCAAGGAAGACGACGTGTACTGGTGCACCGCCGACGTCGGTTGGGTGACGGGGCACTCGTATCTGGTCTACGGCCCGCTCGCCATCGGCGCGACGTGCGTGATGTACGAAGGGGCGCCGGATTGGCCCGACAAGGACCGCTTCTGGGCGCTGTGCGAGAAGTACGGTGTGACGATCTTCTACACCGCGCCGACCGCGATCCGCGCCTTCATGAAGTGGGGCGACCAGTACCCGGCGCGCCACGACCTGTCGCGCCTCCGCCTCCTCGGCACGGTGGGAGAGCCGATCAACCCCGAGGCGTGGATGTGGTATCACGAGCGCATCGGCGGTGGACGGTGCCCGATCGTCGACACGTGGTGGCAGACGGAGACGGGGGCGATCATGATCACCCCGCTCCCGGGCGTCACCGCGACGAAGCCGGGGAGCGCGACGGTCCCCTTCCCCGGGATCTCGGCGGATCTGCTCGATGCCAACGGGAAGTCGATCCCGGTGGGGGGCGGGCTGCTCGCGATCACGCGCCCGTGGCCGTCGATGCTGCGCACGATCTGGGGAGACCCGGACCGCTACGTGAGCACGTACTTCTCCAAGTGGCCCGGGCGCAAGGATCTCTACTTCCCGGGTGACGGCGCGAAGCGCGACGAGGATGGCTACTTCGTCATCCTCGGCCGCGTCGACGACGTGCTCAACGTCGCCGGGCACCGCATCGGCACCATGGAGGTGGAGTCGGCGTTGGTGGCTCACCCGGCGGTGGCGGAGGCGGCGGTGGTGGGGCGGACGCACGAGCTCAAGGGGCAGGCGATCGCGGCGTTCGTCACGCTGCGTGAAGGGTTCCACCCGTCGCCGCTCCTGCACGACGAGCTGCGCGAGCACGTGGCCGAGAAGATCGGCGCGCTGGCCAAACCCGACGACATCCTGTTCAGCGCCGACCTGCCGAAGACCCGCTCGGGGAAGATCATGCGCCGCCTGCTGCGCGACATCGCCGAAGGGCGCGCGCTCGGCGACACGACCACCCTCGCCGACCCGGCCGTGGTCGCGAAGCTCAAGCAGCAGTACGAGGAGCAGGAGGCGTGACGTCTCCGGAGAGGATCATGGCTCGCCCCACCATCGCCCGTCCACAGCCCAACGAGTACGTCCCCGCGGTCAGCCACTACATGGCGCGCGTCCCCGACGGGGACGTGCTCGACCTGCTCACCCATCAGATCGACGAGACGCTGGGGCTCGTGAGCGGGCTCTCCGAGCAGGAGGCGGACTTCGCGTACGCGCCGGGGAAGTGGAGCATCAAGGAGGTCATCGGCCACCTGTCGGACACGGAGCGCGTCCTGAGCTATCGCGCCGTCGCCTTCGCGCGCGGGGAGCCGCAATCGCTCCCGGGGTTCGACGAGAACCTGTACGTGGCGAACGCGAACTTCCGCACCCGCACGCTCGCCGATCTCATGGCCGAGCTCCGGGCCGTGCGCGCGTCCACGGTCGCGCTCTTCGCCTCGCTCGATCCCGCGATGCTTGACCGCCGCGGCACCGCGAACAACCGCGAGTACACGGTGCGCGCGCTCGCCTCCTTCATCGCCGGACACGAGCGGCACCATGCCGCGATCTTCCGCGAGCGCTACCTCCCCGCGCTCCGCGCCGGCTGACGGGACCGGTGCTCCGCGCGCTCCTCGGCGCCGCCCTCTGCGCGACCGCCGCGCTCGGCACGACGCCCGGCGCGGCACGGGCGCAGCACGCATCGTCCGGTGCCGCGTGCGCGGTCACGCACCAGCCGCCGGACAGCGCGGGGGTGCAGGCCGTGGAGGACGCATGGGTGGCCGCCGGCGCCGCGCACGACTCCACCGCGCTCGCCTGCATCCTCGCCGACGACTTCATCGACACCGACTGGCAGGGTGCGCGGCGCACCAAGGCGCAGATGTTGCGCAGACTCGGACACCGGCCGCGCATGACGCAGCGCATCACCGGCTGGCACATCCGCCTGTACGGTACGACCGCCGTCGTGCGTGGCACGAACATCGTCACCGATTCCACCGGCGCGGAGCTGATCCGCCTCCGCTTCACCGACGTCCTGGTGCGCCGGGATGGCACCTGGCACGCCGTGGCCGCGCAGGAGACGCCGGAGCAGCTCCGCGCCCGAGCGACGCCATGAGCGAGCGATTCGACGAACCCCCACGCGGGCACCACCCCGAGCCTCCACAACGCCGCCGCTCCCCGGCCGCGAGGACCGAGCG
>JADGGM010000271.1 GCA_019689955.1 Gemmatimonadaceae bacterium | reverse complement strand
GTGGTGGTGCTCGCCGGGCTGGGGAGCGCAGGCGTGGGGGCGTGGTGGATTGCGGTGGGCGGAGGGTGAGCGCGTGACGGACCCGCCGCGGACCCCGGATCAGCCGCCACCGCGGAACGACACGCCGGAGTGCGACGTGTGCGGGTCCACGGATACGGTGTGGGTGAAGTGTAAGCTCATCTGCCGGCACTGCCGGGCGATCATCATGAGCTGCGGAGACCTGTAAACCGTCCCGCGAGCGCGTGGTGCAGCCGCGCGTGACCGTGCTCGCTTCGTGACATCCGCGGCGCCCGAGTCGTCCGACCAGATGTTGATCGGACGCTATGCGCCTTCGCGAGGTGACATGACCCCACGGATGTCACGGTGGCGGCTGGTGTTCGTGGCTGCCTGGGCGATCGCGTGCGGCCGCGAGCCGGGCCAGCCGCCGGCGCAGATGCAGGGCGGGCCGCTCTTCGCCTCGCGCGATAGCTGCACGAGCGCCGCGGCCCTGGGCGGCGACTTGAACCTCTCCGAGGCGCAGATCGACAGCCTCCAGGGGAGCTACGAGCTCACCGTCGTCGCCACCGAGGGATCGATCCCGGGCGGCGTCGCGCACGGCCAGCTCATGCTCCTTCCCACCGACTCGGTTCACCGCTACTACCCGCTGAGCGCGAGCACCGCGCACTACCCGCACCGCAAGCCCGAGTTTCTCCTCGCCGGGTGGACCACCGTCGACCTGCGCACCGTCGGTGCGTTCAGCGTGGCCACCTCGCCGGCCTCGCGCGACCCCGACGCGCCCGGCGTGCAGGTCGACCGGCACGGACAGCTCATCATCGGGAACCCGGTGACGCCGACGCACATGCCGGTGATCGACGGGGGCGTCTACTTCTTCCCGCACCACCGGACGCGCCGAGGCTTCAGCGGCTCCTGGATCGACGGCGGCACGCTGCGCCCCGCGCCGCTCGGTTACTTCTGCGCGGTCCGCATCGGACCGCCCAGGCTGTAGCGCCGCCGCGCGAGCGTCAGCCGAGACGCGGCGCGCCCGCGTGCGACGTCTCGGTCGCCGCGAGGAGCCCCTGCCGCAGCTCCTCTGCGCTCGTCACCGGGGCGTCGCACGTGTAGCTCCGGCACACGTACGCCGTCGCCTTCCCCTCGATCATGGGGCGCGCGCTGAGCAGCGCGATCTCCTCGTGCGGGTCCGGCGGTCCGCCGGCCATGACCAGCGACGGCACGTACACCTCGCCTGCCGCGCGCGCGAGCGCGCGAAAGTCGGCCCCCTGCGGGTCGCCGAGCAGCGCGACCTCCACCGCGCCGTGCACCGCCATGTCCGTCACCCCCAGGAGGTGCCCGAACGCCAGCGGGTACCGCGCCATCGGCTCGGCGAGCGTCTGGAGCACCCAGCTCGCGCGCTGCCGCGCTTCCGCATCGTCGAACAGCTCGGCCATGCGCAGCAGCAGCTCCGCCGCGAGCGACGTCCCCGACGGCACCGCGTTGTCCGTCACCTCGCGCGGGCGCGTGATGAGCGCCTCGTGGTCGCTCGCCGTGTCGTAAAACGCGCCCGTCGCATCGTCCCAGAACCAGCGGACCATCGTCTCGGCCAGCCGACGCGCGCGCGCGAGCCATACAGGGTCGAACGTGAGCTCGTAGAGCGCGAGCGCGCCGAGCGCCACGGCGGCGTGGTCGTCGAGGAACCCGCTCGGCTTCGTCACGCCGTCGCGGTACGTACGCAGCACGCGGCCGTCGCGCACCAGCTCGCGGAAGAGCATCTCCCCGTTCCGGAGCGCGAGCGCGCGGTAGTCCTCGCGCCCGAAGACGCGCGCGCACTCCGCGACCGCGCGCAGCATGAGCCCGTTCCACGCGGCGAGCACCTTCTCGTCGCGCCCGGGGCGCACGCGCGTCTCCCGCGCCGCGAAGAGCAACGTCCGCGCCCGCGCCATCACACCCTCGAGCTCCGCGGGAGTGATGCCGAAGCGCATCGCCACGGCCATCGGATCGTCGGCGACGTGGAGGATGTTCCGCCCCTCGAAGTTCCCGCCGCTCGTCACGCCCCAGTACGCCTTCGCGATCCTCGCATCGGCGCCGAGCAGCACGTCCAGCTCGTCCTCGTCCCACACGTAGAACTTCCCCTCCTCCCCCTCGCTGTCCGCGTCGAGCGATGAGTAGAACCCGCCCTCCGGCGACGTCATCTCGCGCGCCACCCAGTCCACCGTCTCCTCCGTCACCCGGCGCACCTCGGCCTCGCCCGTCGCCTGGTACAGATGCGCGCCGACGTGCGCGAGGAGCGCGTTGTCGTACAGCATCTTCTCGAAGTGCGGCACCAGCCACACCGCGTCCACCGCGTACCGGTGGAACCCACCCCCCACCTGATCGTAGAGCCCGCCGCGCGCCATGGCCCGGAAGGAATGCCGCACCATCTCGAGCCCCTCCGCCGCCCCCGTGCGGCGCCAGTGACGGAGCGCGAAGTCGAGCACCATCGGCTGCGGGAACTTGGGCGCGCCGCCGAAGCCGCCGTGCTCCGCGTCGTACTGCGCGACGAGCCCGCGAAACGCGCGCTCGAGGAGCGCCGGGGCGAGCGTCCCCGTCGGCTGCGCGGCCGCGCGCGAGGCGGCGTAGAGCTCCCGGAGCTGCGCCGCCGTCGCGTCGACCTCGGCGCGACGCTCGCGGTACGCCGCCGCCACCGCGCGCAACGTGCGGCGGAACGACGGCAGCCCGTGCCGGTCCTCCGGGGGGAAGTACGTGCCGCCGTAGAAGGGGACGCCGTCGGGGGTGAGGAACATCGTCATCGGCCACCCGCCGTGCCCCGTCATCGCCTGGACCGCGCTCATGTAGATCCCGTCGATGTCCGGGCGCTCCTCGCGGTCCACCTTGATGTTCACGAACAGCTCGTTCATGAGGCGCGCCGTCTCCTCGTCCTCGAACGACTCGTGCGCCATCACGTGGCACCAGTGGCACGCCGCGTAGCCGATGCTGAGGAGCACCGGCGTGTCCTCCCGCCGCGCTCGGTCGAACGCCTCCGCACCCCAGGGATACCAGTCCACCGGGTTCTCGGCGTGCTGCAACAGATAGGGGCTGGTCTCGTGCGCAAGACGGTTCATGATGCTCCTCGGCGGTCGGGGGACGGGGACGACGTTCGGCCAACGGGCCACCTCCGCCCCTCCCGTGGAACCTAGCACCGCGGGCGGCCGGCGTACATCATCCAGCATGCTCTTCTCTATCGCCCTCGGCGGCGCCGTGGGAACGCTGGCTCGCTTCTGGCTCGGCGGGCTCGCGCAGCGCGTCAGCGCCGGGTTCCCCTTCGGGACGCTGGCCATCAACATCGTCGGCTCGTTCCTGCTCGGCTTCCTGATGCGCTATCTGCTGGGCACCACCGCCTCCCCCGAGCTGCGCGCCTCGCTCACGATCGGGTTCTGCGGCGGGTTCACCACCTTCTCGACATTCAGCTACGAGACGGCGATGTTGATCGAGAGCGGGAGCTACGCGCGCGCGGTGGCATACGTAGTGGCGAGCGTGATCGTCGCGCTCCTCGCCACCGTGTGCGGCTTCTGGGCGGCGCGGGCGCTCACCGCGCCCGCGCACTGAGGGGGCGCCATGCACGGCTTCACGGGCGAACGCGTGCTCATGCGCATCCACATCGGCGAGAAGGACAAGTACCACGGCCGCCCGCTGCACGAGGCGATCGTGGAGCTCCTCCGCCAGCGTCACTACGCGGGCGCGACCGTCCTCCGCGGGGTCTCCGGCTTCGGCGCCACGGCGCGGCTCCACACGGACAAGATCCTCCGCCTCTCCGTCGACCTCCCCCTCATCATCGAATGCGTGGAGACGCAGGAGCGGATCGACGCGATCCTCCCGGAGCTGGACCGAATGCTCGGCGGCGGGCTCATCACGCTGGAGAAGGTGCAGGTGATCATGTATCGCCCCGAGCAGCGCGCGGGCGATGATCCGATCGACGTGCCGCCGCGGCACACATGAGCGTGCTCCCCTCGAGATCCCGTTCGGCCGGCCGCGCCCCGTTCGCGTGGGCCGGGGGTGTCACCCTGCTCGTCGTCCTCGGCTGGCTCGCAGCGCTCCCGCCGCTCATCGATGGGGAGACGCGCCGCGCGGCCGCGGGCGCGCAGCTCCACCACGGGGTGGGCTACCTCCTCGCATCGCCCATCTGCGACGTGATGGACGCGCTCACGCTCCTCTCCGTGCGGCAGACGATCGCGCTGATCCTCTCGCTCATCGTGCTGTACGTGATCGCGCGCCTGGTGCTCCGGCGGCGGCCAAGCGGGGTCGCGCGGGAGCTGGGGCTCGCCGCCGTCGCGCTCGTGGGGCTCATCGCGTTCTATGCCGCCGGGGTGTTCGTCCCGCGCCCGATGGCTGCGCTCGTGGTCGCCGACTCCGACGCCGTGAGCATCGATTTCCACAGCCACACCAGCTACTCCCACGACGCCCGCCGTGGCTTCGGCGTGGCGGAGAACCTGGCCTGGCACCGCGCGGCCGGCTTCGGCGTTACGTACATCACGGACCACAAGAGCTTCGCCGGCGCCGCCGAGGGGATGCTCACCAACCCGGCGCGCGCGGGGGAGGGGCTCGTGGTCCTGAGCGGGATCGAGTTCGTTGCCGATCACGATCACCTGAACGCCTTGGGCGCGACCGCGCGCGACACGGCCTGGCTTCGCACGGCCACCCACGACAGCGGCGTGCCGGACCCGAACGGTGTGGAACCCGTGCTCCTACAGACCATTCCCGAAAACCTGAACCGAGTTCCAGTTCCTGATGCCGCGGGGCGCCACGGCGTGCTCGCCATCGAGCTGGCCGACGGCGCGCCTCGCGGGATCGACCAGGCGCAGCGCGACCGCGCGCGTATCCTCCGCATCGCCGACAGCCTCGATCTCGCGGTGGTCGCGGCCTCGAACAACCACGGCTGGGGGCGCACGGCGGTCGCGTGGAGCGTGATGCGCCTCCCCGGCTGGCGCGCGCTCACCCCGGACGCGCTCGGCCGCGCGATCCAGGACCGCATCCGCACGGCGCGCCGGCACGCGGTGCAGGTGATCGAGCGCCGCTCTCCCGACCCCGGGCGCTCGCGCCTCGCGCTCGCGGCCACCCTCCCGGCCGTGACGTGGAACCTCTTCCGCACGCTCTCCCCGGCCCAGCGCCTCTCGTGGCTCGCCTGGGCCTGGGGGATCGCGGCGCTCGTTGCCGCGCGGACGTCGCGGCGCGCCCCCACCCCCCGGGGGGCATGAGCCCACCCAGCCCGCCCA
>JADGGM010000270.1 GCA_019689955.1 Gemmatimonadaceae bacterium | reverse complement strand
GCCCCTCCCCTCGCGCCCCATCGCGCTCGTGGTTCCCCCCTTCGCCGTGTCGACGGCCGACGCGTACGGCTGGGTCGCGGCCGCGCGCGGGAGCTACACGCCGGTGCCGCGGATCATCCCCCCCTCGCAGCTCGCCTCGTGGGAGGCGCTCGCCCCGCTCGTCGTGAACGACTTCGAGCCCGCCGTCGCGGCGCGACACCCCGAGCTCACGTCGATCCTCGGCGCGCTCCGGCGCGCGGGGGCCGCGCTCGCGCAGCTCTCCGGATCGGGGTCGACGGTGTACGGCGTGTTCGCCGCGCCGCCGGACTGCCGCGCGCTGGAACAGACGGTGCCCGGCCGCGTCGTGCTCACGCAGACCATCGAGCGCATCTCCCCCGTGGAGCTCATCGGCGCGGCGCGCTGACGCTGCGCTGACGCGCGGCGAGCGTCGCGCAGGGCACGGCCGTGCGCACCCCCGACCGGCGACAGGTCGTACGCGTTGCTCCCCCAGATAATGAGCGTGCCGTCGCGCTTCAGGGCGAACACTTGGACGATTCCGATGCGAGGCGTTCTCTTCCCGGCGGGCTGGCGTTCGCGGGCGTCCGCGGCGTGGTGCGCGGGTCAGCTTGAGCCGGGTAGTCAGTTTGAGTAGCTTGCGGGGCTCGGTGCCCCCTCGTCCAATGGCAGGACATCGGACTTTGGATCCGAGAATGGTGGTTCGAATCCACCGGGGGCAATGCGGCCGTGACGCCGGACGAGGGGAAGCGGGACGCGGATGAGCGCTCGAAGCACCGCGGGACTGACTTCCCCCTTTTCTCGTCGTGCCGCGTGCGTTGACCAACCCATTTCCAGGCACTATGTTACAAGGCTCCAATGGATGAGCTGAGCGTACCGCGGCGCGGGTTCAAGCTTCTGGCTGGCACGGCGAACCGACCGCTTGCCGAGGAGATCTCGCGATGCCTCGGCGTCGAGCTCACCAAGGTGACGCTGTCGCGGTTCGCGGACGGCGAGATCTTCGTCCGCATCGATGAAAACGTGCGGGGGGCGGACGTGTTCATCGTCCAGCCGACGAACCCCCCGGCCGAGAACGTGATGGAGCTGTTGCTCCTCATCGACGCGGCACGGCGAGCGTCGGCGGCGCGCATCACGTGCGTCATGCCGTACTACGGCTACTCGCGGCAGGACCGGAAGGACCAGCCGCGCGTGGCGATCGGTGCCAAGCTGATGGCGAACCTGATCACCACCGCGGGCGCGAACCGCGTGCTGGGGATCGATTTCCATCAGCATGCGCTGCAGGGGTTCTTCGACATCCCGGTCGATCACCTGTACGCGGCGCCGGTGTTCGTGTCGCACTACCGCAAGAAGCAGTTGCGCGATCTCGTCGTGGTCGCGCCCGACGTGGGCTCGGCCAAGATGGCGCGCGGGTTCGCGAAGCGGCTCAACGGCAGCTTCGCGATCATCGACAAGCGGCGCCCCACGGCGAACGTCGCCGAGGTGCTCAACGTCGTCGGTGAGGTCGAGGGGAAAGATTGCATCATCCCCGACGACATGATCGACACCGCCGGCACCGTCACCGAGGCGGCGCGCGCGCTCAAGCGGTTGGGCGCGCGAGACGTGTACGTCTGCGCCACGCACCCGCTGCTCTCCGGCCCCGCCGTGGAGCGGCTGCAAGCGGCGCCGATCGCGGAGGTGACCGTCACCGACACGATCGCGCTCCCGCCCGAGCGGCGGTTCCCGCAGCTCACGGTGCTCTCCGTGGGAGAGCTGCTGGCCAAGGCAATTCGCTACACCCACTCGGACGAGTCGGTGAGCTCGTTGTTCGAATAGAGGAGAGACTGGACACATGGCAACCGCACAACTCACCGCGACGGTGCGCTCCGAGGGGGGCAAGGGCGCGGCGCGTAAGCTTCGCAACGCCGAGAAGATCCCGGCGGTCATCTACGGCCACCACCGCGAGCCCCAGATGCTCGCCGTCGATGGCCGTGAGCTCAGCCGGATGCTCGAACGCATCACCCCGGAGACGACCGTCGTCGAGCTCAACATCGCAGGCACGCCCGCGCGGACCCTCATCCGCGAGATCCAGCGCCACCCGTTCAAGAAGTCGATCCTCCACGTCGACTTCCAGGAGCTCGTCGCCGGCGAGAAGGTGACCGTCGACGTGCCGATCGTGCTCGTCGGCACCCCCGAGGGCGTCCGCAACGCGGGCGGCGTGCTCGACCAGATCATGCGCGAGGTCTCCGTGGAGGTGGACCCGTCGAACATCCCGAACCGGATCGATCTCGACGTGACCGCGCTCGGCCTGAACGACTCGCTCCACGTCCGTGATCTCGTCGCCCCGCAGGGGACGGAGATCCTCGACGACCCCGACGCGACCATCTGCGTCGTCGCGCCGCCGCGCGTCGAGGCCGAGGCTGCGCCGACGGGCGAAGGGGCGGCTGCGGAGGGTGCCGCGGAACCGGAGCTCATTCGGAAGCCCAAGGCCGAGGAAGGAGAAGGCGAGGGCGAGTGATCGCGGGGGCCCCTGGCCCCTCGCGGCGTGAGCCATGAAAGTCATCCTTGGCCTCGGCAACCCCGGCCGCAACTACGAGAAGACACGCCACAACGTCGGCTGGTGGGTCGTCGACCACCTGGCCGACGTTTGGCATCTCGGCACGTGGCGCGAGGACGGGCAGGCGCTCGTCGCCTCGGGGCACGTCGACGGCACGCCAGTGCGGCTCGTCAAACCGCTCACGTACATGAACCTGAGCGGCAAGGTGCTCATCCCCTACCGGAAGCGCCCCACCTGGTCCGCCGCCACCGATCTCCTCGTCGTCGTCGATGACGTGGCGATCCCGGTGGGGACGTACCGCCTGCGCGCGCGCGGGAGCGCGGGGGGGCACAACGGGCTCAAGAGCGTGGAGCAGGAGCTCGGCACGCGCGAGTACGCGCGGCTCCGGATTGGGATCCGCCCGGTGAACCCTGAGCGCCGCATCGGCGACCTCGCGGACTTCGTGCTCTCCCCGTTCGGTAGCGTCGAGCGCGAGGAGGTCCTCGCGCTCCTCCCCCGGCTCACCGACGCGGTGACGCTGTGGGTACGCGAGGGGATCGAAGCCGCCATGAACGCGTACAATCGGACTCACTGACGCACTATGCTCAGCCTCGGAATCGTCGGGCTCCCCAACGTCGGCAAATCGACGCTGTTCAACGCGCTCACGTCGGCAAAGGCCGACGCGGCGAACTACCCGTTCTGCACCGTGGAGCCGAACGTCGGCATCGTGGAGGTCCCCGACCCGCGGCTCGCGGCGCTGGCCGAGGTGGTGAAGCCGCAGCGCGTCGTCCCCGCGGTCGTGCAGTTCGTCGACATCGCCGGGCTCGTGAAGGGGGCGTCGAGCGGCGAAGGGCTGGGGAACAAGTTCCTCGCCAACATCCGCGAGACCGACGCGATCGTGCACGTCGTGCGCTGCTTCGACGATCCCGACGTGCTGCACGTGATGGGGTCGGTGGACCCCGTGCGCGACCGCGAGGTGATCGAGCTGGAGCTGGCGATCGCGGACCTGGGGACCGTGGAGAAGCGGCTCGACCGCGTGCGGCGGAGCGCGAAGTCGGGGGACAAGGAGGCGCAGGCGGAGCTCCCGGTGCTGGAGAAAGCGTACCAGGCGCTGAGCGACGGGAAGGGGTTGTGGGAAGCGGGGCTCACGGATGAAGAGCGCGCGCTCCTCAAGCCGCTCTCGCTCCTCACGGCGAAGCCGGTGCTCTACGCGGCGAACGTGAGCGATGCCGAGCTGACCGGGGAGGAAGGGCCGCACCTCCGCGCGCTCCGCGAGGCGGTGCGCCGGAGCGGGGAGCACGCGGAGGTGGTCCCCTTCTCCGCCAAGATCGAGGCCGAGCTGGCCGAGCTTCCGCCGGAGGACCGCGGCGACTTCCTCGCCTCGCTCGGGCTCACGTCCGCGGGGCTCGACCGCCTCATCCGCGCCAGCTACGCGTTGCTCGGGCTCGAGACGTACTTCACGGCGGGAGAGCAGGAAGTGCGCGCGTGGACCATCCATCGCGGGGACACCGCGCCCAAGGCCGCGGGGGTGATCCACACCGACTTCGAGCGCGGCTTCATCCGCGGCGAGACGGTGTCGTTCGACGACTTCGTGGCGCTCGGCGGGTGGAAAGGGGCGCGGGAGAAAGGGGCGGTGCGGAGCGAGGGGAAGGAGTACGTCGTGCAGGACGGGGACGTCATGTTGTTCCGCTTCAACGTGTGACGGTTCCCGTGGCGCCGTGCTCGCCTTGCGCGAGGCGTCGGGGGCGCGCTAGCTTTCCATTCTGTCTCACAAAACCCGCATCCCTCCTCCCGCGGCACGCGCGGGGGGCGGCAGACCATAGGGAGGATCCACCGCAGATGCCTCGCAAGTACGAGGCGGTGTACATCTTCGACTCGACGCTCGAGGACACCGCTATCCAGGAGAAGCTCGCGCGCTTTCACGGGCTGCTGAACGCTGGTGACACGCTGACCACGGACCATTGGGGCCGCCGGCAGCTCGCCTACCCGATCGGGGCGCGCGAGAACGGCTACTACGTCGTCGCCCGCTTCGAGACCGAGCCGGAGGCGCTGCCGGAGTACGAGCGCGCGCTGAAGCTCGACGAAGGGGTGGTGCGCCACCTGGTCACGCTGCACGAGCACGAGGTCGGCGCCCCGCCGATGACGGAAGAGGAGCTCGCGGCCGGCCGCAGACGGGATGGGGACGACGACGAGGAAGAGGACTGAGCCATGCGCCGCCAACAAAAGAGCTGCCCGTTCTGCGAGTCGCGCGTCCGGTTCATCGACTACAAAGATGACCGCACCCTCGGCCGCTTCCTGACGGACACCGGAAAGATTCTCCCCAGCCGCCTGAGCGGCGTGTGTGCGCGGCACCAGCGCCAGCTGTCCACCGCCATCAAGCGGGCCCGCTTCCTCGCACTGATCCCCTACATCCGGGGTCACCAGGCGTAGCGAATGAGCGACGGCCCGGTGCCGGCGCCGCGGGAGCAGGGGTGGATTCGCATCGTCCTTGCTCTCGCGGCGTTCCTGTTGCTGCCGCACACGCCGGGGGTGCCGGCCGTCGTCCCCGTGGTGGAGACGCTGCTGCTCCTCCTCCCCGCGCTCACCGTGTGCTTCCTGCTCGGGTGGTGGTCCGGCGGCTCCTTCATCATGGTGGTCGTCTGGGGCGGGCTGACGGCGTGGCTGTACGCGCTCCCGACGCCGGATGGGGTGAGCGGGGCCTACTACGACCTCGCGCGGGCGTGGGGGCTCCTGGTGGCCGGGGCCTTCGGCGTCGTGTGCC
>JADGGM010000269.1 GCA_019689955.1 Gemmatimonadaceae bacterium | reverse complement strand
CCATTAGCTTGTACACCGGCGCTGGTGGCCTCGACCTGGGCTTCGAGGCTGCCGGGTTTGAGACCCGCGTGGCCGTCGAGATGGATGTGGATGCGGTCCGGACGTTGAGGGAGAATCGTCCCGCATGGGAGATCATCGACCAGGACATCCACAGCGAGGCCGCGAGCTCGGGTGAGATCCTTCGGCGGGGGCGCCTCGGAGTCGGCGATGCCGACATCTTGATCGGTGGACCGCCTTGCCAACCGTTCAGCAAGTCGGGGTACTGGGCCCGCGGAGATGCAAAGCGGCTGGACGACCCGCGTGCGGAGACGCTCGGCGCCTATCTGCGGGTGCTGCGCGATACTCAGCCACGGGCGTTTCTGCTCGAGAACGTCCCTGGGCTGGCGTTCAGCAAGAAGGACGAGGGCCTCGTCTTCATCCAACGGTCGATCGACCAGATCAATCGAGAAGTCGGCACACAGTACTCGATGAACGTCGCTCTGCTCCGGGCCGTCGAACATGGCGTGCCTCAGGACAGGCAACGTGTGTTCATCGTCGGGTCCCGCAACGGCGAGCAGTTCGAGTTTCCGGCGCCCACGCATACGGCTCCGACGCTGGGTGATGAGCTCGAGCTCGGGATCGGGAACGCTGGTGGGACGGCGACAGCTGGCCTGGAGCCGTATCTGACCGCGTGGGATGCGATCGGGGACCTCGCGGACGACGATGACCCGTCGCTTCGCGTGACTGGCAAATGGGCGGACCTGCTCCCGTCGATCCCCGAGGGGGAGAACTATCTGTATCACACCGATCGGCGGGATGGCGTGCCGCTCTTTGGCTGGCGGCGCCGATACTGGAGCTTCCTGCTGAAGCTCTCCAAGCGCCTCCCATCGTGGACCATCGCGGCACAGCCTGGGCCCGCCACTGGTCCGTTTCATTGGAGGAACCGCCGGCTCTCTCCGCGCGAGCTCATGCGCCTACAGACCTTCCCGGACACCTACCGCGTGACGGGAAACTATCGTGCGATACAGCGGCAGATCGGGAACGCGGTACCTGCGGCGCTGGCTGAGCGGCTCGCTCTCGAGATCCGCCGTCAGTTCTTCGGCGAGGTGGGCCTGCGGTCGGATCGTCCATCTTTGGCACCTGCGCGGCGCCCTGGGGTGCCTCCCGCGGAACCTGTCGCTCCTGTCGCGCGAAAGTATATGGCGCTCGTTGGACGTCACGAGGCGCACCCCGGCACAGGCTTGGGGTACGGCGCACAGCGGCGCAATGCGCAGCGAATGGCCGCCGGGCAGGCCGCGGTAAGCGCCGGATAACGATAACGTCGCTCCGCGCGCGTGCGAGGATGCTCAGCGATCCCTTGGGCCGGTCACATCGCCGCCGCGCGGAGCACAGCGGCGAGATCGCGCTGCCAGGCTTCGTCGATTACCACGTTGTTGGCAAGCTTGCCAGAGCATCGGGGGTGAGGCGCCATCTCAGCGGTCAAACGAGCCGCGAACTCCCAGCGTTCGGTCTGGGCGTGTAGGCACGCGGCAACGACCTGAAAATCAGCCGGACTGTAGTAGCGACTGCATGGGTCGCCCTGCGCCGCTCGTGTCCTCTGAAAGTCGAGCCTCGGACGCCCGAATCGGTCTGTGGTTCGGAGCACGTTCTTACATTCGACGAGCACTCGGCGCTTTCCACCTCGCATGCACACCTCGAAGTCCGGCTTGGCATCCGCTTCCAGCGGCTCGACCTGCGCAACCTCGGGGAGCGATTCCAAGAGATTTTGGAGGTGACGTTCCGCGACCCAGCCTCGGACGGCCATCTTGAGCCGCGGAGCGCGAGCGATGAGCTGCAGGATCTCCTCGGAGCCCAGCTCGAGCTCCCGCTCCAATGCGTGAAGCCGAGCCGCCGAGATCACAGGGATGTTAGCGGGCAATGCCCGCACGTCATCCTGCGCCCGCACACGGGGGAGGAGGGCCGAGCCAAATTGCTCCGCCACAAGCTGCCGGTGCCCCTGGTCTTCTCCCACCACCTCGCGCTCGAAGAGTACGTACCGCAGGAACTGGTCGGCAGAGCCTCCGACGATCGTCTCGACTACCTCAGTCTCCAGATCGATCGAATGCCGCTTGGGCCGTTGCTCGCGCGCCCACGCGAACCAGCCGCGCGTTTCGATCTCTGCGACCTGCGACTCCTTGAACTCCTTGCTGATGAAGAATCGAGTCGGACTGTTGAGAACCGGATCCGCGCCGACGAAGAATCCCCGCTCCGGATTGATGCCGATCAGCAGAGTCGTATAGAGCCCGAAGGGATCCTGCCAGAGCTCGTGGAGGTGCTCCACTCCCGGTCCACTCGGCTTCGATCCATACTTGAGCTGAAAGCGATGCTCATCCGCCGGGCGATTCCTGGTAAGGCGCTGGTTGGCGAGAAACGCATACGCCAGGATGCCCATGCGCTCCCCCCATGGCGTCACGAACGACAGCTTGAACGGAGCTTCGCCATCGGGTGTCTTCTGTATGATGGTACAACCACTCTCGCGAAGAGCGGACTCCATGAACTCGACGAGCGGTGCTCGGTCCTTCGGGTTTACGCGGAACTTCTCGTACGAGTCCGACGCCGTGATTGATCGTAGAGGCATGTGATGATCGTTGCGTTGCCGCGGACGGGTTTCTCTGCGGGGTGGAGCTGGGCATCGCTCGTTCCCGTTCGCAATCTCCGGCGGTGTACTTTGCTTCACAGACGCGCGTCGCGCAACGTGGCCACCGGTGGGCCACCAATCGTGTGACGTCCCAGCGTGATCACCCTTCTCCTGGAGAGGTACCGAATGCGACGGATTGTGCCGGTCATCGCGGCGATCCTTTGCGCCGGCGCGCCACCCGCCGCCCACGCGCAGCGCGAAGGCGACTTCACGATCCGCAACTTCCACTTCGCCGACGGCGAGACGCTCGACACGCTCCGCCTGCACTACATGACCCTCGGCGCCCCGCGCCGCGATCCCTCCGGCACGGTGCGAAACGCGGTGTTGATCCTCCACGGCACGACCGGATCGGGGCGGCAGTTCCTCAACCCCATCTTCGCCGGGGAGCTCTACGGCCCCGGGCAGCCGCTCGACACGACGCGCTATTACGTCATCCTCCCCGACGGGATCGGGCACGGCAAGTCGAGCAAGCCGAGCGATGGCCTCCACGCGCGTTTCCCCCACTACGACTACGACGACATGGTGACCGCGCAGTACCGCCTCCTCACCGAGGGGCTGCACGTCAACCACCTCTTCCTCGTCATGGGCACCTCCATGGGCGGGATGCACACCTGGATGTGGGGGGAGAAATACCCCGACTTCATGGATGGCCTCGTGCCGCTCGCCAGCCTGCCGGTCCAGATCGCCGGGCGGAACCGCATGATCCGCCGCATGATCATGGACGACATCACGACCGACCCCGAGTGGAAGCACGGCGAGTACACCACCCAGCCCCGCGGCCTCCGCGCGGCGTTGCAGCTCCTCTTCATCCTCACGAGCAGCCCGCTGCAGGAACAGAAACAGTACCCCACGCGCGGCGCCGCCGACGCGTTCATCGAGCGCTACCTCGACAATGCGATGGCGCACTACGACGCGAACGACGTGCTCTACGCCTTCGACGCGTCGCGCACGTACGACCCCAGCGTGCACCTCGACCGCATCGTCGCGCCGCTCCTCGCGATCAATTCGGCGGACGATCAGGTGAACCCGCCCGAGCTGCGCATCCTCGAGCAGTACGTGCCGCGCGTGAAGCGCGGGCGCTACGTGTTGATCCCGATCAGCGACGAGACGCGCGGCCACGGGACGCACACCAAAGCGTCCGTGTGGAAGGGAGAGCTGGTCAAGTTCATCGCCGAGCTCCAGCGAGGTGGGCACGGGGCGTGATCGCGTGCGGCGCCGCGATGCACGACGGGCCAGGGCGACGTACTCGCCCGGGCCCGTCGTGCATTCGGTCAGTTGCCGGCGTGCAGTTGGCGGATTGGTCTAGCGGTGGTGCGTCCCGGTGGTGTCGTGCCGGGTCGTGTCGTGCGCGCCCACGGTGTCACCGCCCTGCTGCAGCGTGTCCCCCTTGGAGGTGACGGGCTGCCCCTGCGTGGGTTTGGTCTTCTTGATCTTGGGGCCGAGCGTGGACTTCCCGGTCTTGGTGTTCGTCACCCCGGACTGGCTTTGCCTGGCCGAGTCCGACTTGATGCGCGTCGTGTCGGTCGTCGTGTCCGTCGTCGTGTCCGTGGCGTCGGCCACGGCGGTGCGGCTCACGGCGAGCCCCGTAGCGGCGACGGCCGAAACCGGGTGATGGCGTGGAGTGGTCGCGGCGACGAACGCCGGTACGGTAGCGAATGCTGCGATGGTCATCAGCGGGTACTTCATGACAGCTCCCTGCGAGCTCGTGGTCGGTGCCATGGCGCATAACCCGTGCTCGGAGGCGCCCGACCCGGGCGCCCGCCGCACCACCGGCTACCCAGACTGATGTTCAGCCGAGCTCGGAGAAGTCGAGCGCGATGTCTAGCGCAGGAGCGGAATGGGTGAGGGCGCCGACGGAGATCCGGTCCACGCCGCTCTCGGCAATCGCGCGCACGCGCTCGAGCGTCACCCCGCCCGACGCCTCCACCGCCGCGCGCCCGGCGATCGCGGCGACGCAGCTCCGCATCGCCTCGGGGGACATGTTGTCGAGCAGGATCACGTCGGCCTGCGCGGCGATGGCCGCCGCGACCTGCGCGGCGTCGTCGCACTCCACCTCGATGCACGTGCCGGGGGGCGCGGCGGCGCGCGCGCGGGCGACGGCGAGCGCCACGTCGCCGCCGATCGCCGCGAGGTGGTTGTCCTTGATGAGCACCGCGGCGGCGAGGTCCGCGCGGTGGTTCACCCCGCCGCCGCACCGCACGGCGTACTTCTCGAGCGCGCGGAGCGTCGGGGTCGTCTTCCGCGTGTCGAAGATCTGCGCGCGCGTGCCGCGCACGGCGTCCACGTAGCGGGCCGTGAGCGTGGCGATCCCGGAGAGGCGTTGCAGGAAGTTGAGCGCGACGCGCTCGGCCGAGAGCACGCCGCGCGCGGGCCCCTCGACGGTGAGGAGCGTGGTGCCGCGCGTGACGCGGGCGCCGGCGCGCACGCGCGCGTCGAGCGCCACGTCGGGCGCCGTGCGGCGGAACGCGGCCTCGGCGAGCGGGAGGCCGGCGATCACGCCGTCGGCGCGGGCGACCACGGCCCCGCGCGCGCGGGCGCGCTCGGGGACCGTGCCGAGCGTGGTGATGTCGTCGTGCGCGCGGTCCTCGTCGAGCGCGGCGCTCACGAGCGCCTCGAG
>JADGGM010000268.1 GCA_019689955.1 Gemmatimonadaceae bacterium | reverse complement strand
GGGGCGCATTACCCCCCCTTACTCGGCCCCGCGCGGAAAAACGTTTTTTAGCGCGGGGGGGCCTGCGTCATCCCCCCTCATGGGGGCTGGCGCGTTCTCGTCCATCCGAATCATGAGGCGCCCTCTCGACGCCTCGATCCTCGCCCGTGCCCGCCCGCGCATCGACGCCCACCATTCCCTGATCCCGTTCACGCATGCATCCTAACATTGGAGGGTCGCTCGCGCTGTCCGGGGATGCGGTTCAGGGTCCGCCGAGCGATCTCCCGCTCCGCCGCGACCGTCGCGAGGGCCCCCCTCGCGCCGCGGGGGCGGGGGCTCGCCTCCTCGCCCTCACGCCTCCCACCGGCCGTCCCGTGTCCAGCAGCGATCCCATCGAACGCTCCGCAGAGCTCTTCGCGCGCTTTCGCGCCGGGGACGAGGGGGCGTTCGAGGCAATGTTCCGAGCGTACGCTGCGCCCCTCTGCACCTTCGCCCTCCACATCACGCGCTCGCGCGACCTCGCGAAGGAGGTCGTGCACGACGTCTTCCTCCTCGTCTGGGCGCGGCGCGAGCGGCTCGACGTGCACACGAACCTGCGCGCGTACCTCTACCGGGCCACGCGCAACCGCGCGCTCGAGGTCGCGCGGCGCGATACCCTGTTCAAGCGGTGGCTCGAGGAAACCGCGCGCGAGCAGACGCACGATATCACCGCGCACCTCGCCCCGACCGCGCACGAGCAGTTGGAGCACGACGAGCAGATAGCCGCGCTCCAGGCGGCGATCGACGCCCTCCCGGAGCGGCGGCGCATGGTGCTCCTCCTCCGGTGGCGCGACGGGTTGCGCAACGACGAGGTGGCCGAGCTCCTGGGGATCTCGGTCAAGACCGTCGAGAACCAGATCACGCAGGCGCTGCGCACGCTCCGCGAGCGGCTGTTCGGACACGACGCCTGACGCGGCCCGCCCCGAATGGGGGCCGGCCCTCGCTCCTCCATCACATCCTCGTACACCATCTCCTCCTTCGAGTATACCGGCCCGATGTCCGACCCCGTTGACGACCTCCTCCTCGACCGCTACGCCGCCGGCGAGTGCGATTCTGCGGAGCGCGCGTACGTCGACCGCATGCTGGCGACCGACGCCGCGTGGGCGCGACGGATGGAGCAGCTCCGCACGCTCCGGCGCATGACGCAGCGTTTGCCGCAGCCGTGGGACGTGGACCGGATGTGGGACGAGCTGCGGGAGCGCCGCGCGGCATCGGCGCGCGTGGTGCGTGCGCTGCCGCGCACGCGGCGCGGGGCGTGGGGGCGCATCGCGCGCCTGGCGGCGGCGGTCGTGCTGGCCCTCGGCTCGGGAGCGCTCTGGTATGCGGCCCACGGCGGGCGCTTCGCGCGCGTGCCGCACGATCGGATCGAGGCGCCGAACGGCCGCATCACGAGCATCCGGCTCGCCGACGGCAGCCGCGTCACCCTCGCGGCGGGGAGCGTGCTCGATGCCCCGCGGACCTTCGATGGCCGCGGGCGCGATGTGACGCTCACCGGGCAGGCGTACTTCGAGATCGCGCACGACAGCACGCGCCCCTTCCGCGTCCATACGCGCGGCGCGCTCACACGCGTGCTGGGGACCAAGTTCGGCGTGCGCGCGTACCCCGAGGACTCCGACGTGACGGTCGTGGTGACCGAAGGGCACGTGATGTTCGGCGCCGCGCCCGGCGCGACGTCACGCGGCACCCCGGCCGGGGTCACGCTCGCCGCGGGCGACCGGGCACAGCTCGTCCCGGACGGGTCGGTGCGCGTGGAGCACGGCGTCGCGATGGATCGCGACCTCGC
This sequence comes from Gemmatimonadaceae bacterium, assembly GCA_019689955.1. GTDB lineage: Bacteria > Gemmatimonadota > Gemmatimonadetes > Gemmatimonadales > Gemmatimonadaceae > JADGGM01. The sequence goes on along the minus strand of JADGGM010000268.1, from coordinate 3,473 downwards.
GTGGATGCAGGGCCGGCTCGTGTTCGTCGATACCCCGCTGTCGACCGTGGTGCGGGAAGTGGAGCGGTGGTACGACGTGCACATCGTGCTCGCGGACACGTCGCTCGCGAGCGCGCCGGTGACGGCGTCGTTCGGGAACGAGCCGGTCGACCGGGTACTGCGGACGCTGGCCGTGTCGCTCGATGTCCCCTTCACCCGGCACGGCGACACGGTGTCGTTCGGCACGCCGCGATGAGGCGGCGCGCCACCTTTCTCCGACCCTTCGCTTGGGATCGTCACATGAGAGATTGCAGGACAGCGGCGAGGCTCGCTGGCCTCCTCCTTCTCGTCTGGGCCTCGGTACCGGCGCGCGTCGCCGCGCAGACTGCGTCGGCCGCGCCCCCGAACCCGGTGCGAGGCGAAACGGCGGCCACGACCGGCGCCGCGCGGGTGCCGCTAAGCCGGCACGTGTCGCTCGCGCTCACCAACGCGCCGCTCGGGACGGCGCTGCAGCAGATCGCCGCGCAGTCGGGGATCAACCTGTCCTACAGCGGGCGCGTGGTCCCCGTGGAGCGCCGGATCTCCGTGCACCTCAGCGACGTGACCGTGCGCGCCGCGCTGGAGGCCGTGCTCGCGGGGACCGACATCGAGGTGCGCGAGGAGGATGGACGGATCATCCTCGCGCGGCGACACGAGGTGAAGACGTCGGCCGTGAACCCGGTGGACACGACCGGGCACGCGGCGGTGGTGGTGCACGTCGTGGACACGACGAGCGGGCAGCCGATCACGGGGGCGGTGGTCGGCGTCCGAGGCACGCGGCTCACGGCCACGACCACGGAGCAGGGCTATGCGCTGCTCCGTCCCGTGCCCTCGGGGCTGCGCATCGTCACCGTGCGCTTCCTGGGCTACGCCCCGGCCGAGAAGCAGGTCGTGGTCCCCGACACCGGCTACACCCGCGTCGACTTCGCCCTCAAGATGGGGATGACGCGGCTCCAGGACGTGGTGACCACCGCCAGCGGCCCGCGGCGGCGCTACGAGCTGGCGAATGACGTCACGATTCTGAACGTCGACTCGATCGTCGCGACGCAACCCATCTCGAGCGTGACCGACCTGCTCGAAGGGCGCGTGCCGGGGCTCACCATCCAGCACACGAGCGGTGCGCCGGGGGACCCCAGCCGGCTCCGGCTCCGCGGGGCGAGCAGCGTGCTCCGCTCCAACGATCCAATCGTGATCGTGGACGGGGTTCGCGTCTACGCGGCACAATCCGATACCACGAGCGCGAACCTCGCGTCCGCGCGCAACGGCGGCCAGCTCGGCGCCTTCTTCCGGAGCGGCAGGAGCCTCGCGACCCCGTCGCCGCTCGACCAGATCGACCCGAGCGCGATCGAGACGATCGAGGTGATGAAGGGCCCGAGCGCGGCGACGCTTTACGGGCCCGACGCTGCGAACGGCGTCATCGTCATCACCACCAAGAAAGGGCGCGCGGGCCCGGCGCGATGGACGTTCAGCGCCACGCGTGGGATGTCGTACATCCCCGGGCAATACCCCATGGGGACCTACCGGTTCGGGCACGACTGGCTCTCGAACCCGGAGCTCTGCCCCCTCACGGATTTCAGCTGCGTCGCCGACAGCGTGGTGCGCTTCCAGGCGCTCAACGACGACAAGTACACCGTGCTCGGGCACGGGCAGAACACGGACATCACCGCCGGCGTCTCCGGCGGGACCACCGCGCTCACCTACGCGCTCAACGGGAGCTACACCGACGAGACGGGGATCCCCCGGCTCCCCGACGTCGAGGCCGCGCGCTTCGCCACGGAGCACGGCGGCGCCGCGCCCCCCGAGTGGATGCGGCGCCCGGAGCAGCTCACCCGCTGGAGCGGGACGAGCCGGCTTACGGCCAAGCTCGGCGACAAGGCCGACGCCTCCCTCTCCACCATGCTCACCCGGGAGAAGCAGCAGCGCTCCACGCTCGAGCAGCAGATCACGACGCTCATGACCACGTACATCGACCCCACGTCGGGGATGTACTATCGGGTGAGCGGCAGTGTGCTCTCGCAGACCGACGAGCTCGTTCCGGACTTCTACCAGCGCGCGACGGACGACGCGACGAACTTCACGAACGCCGCGAACCTCACCTGGCGCCCGAAGTCCTGGCTCACCGCGAGCGCCGATGGCGGGATCAACGTGATCAGCCGCGACGACGACCTCCTGCTCCCGCGCGGCATGATCGAGGTCGACAGCTCCGGGCACCTGAACCTCGGGCACGGCACCACGGTGCAGAGCACCGTGAACCTGCGGGCCACGGCCACCGCGCCGCTTCCGCTGGGCTTCCACCTCCAGTTCGCGACGGGCGCCAACTACTCCAGGACGTCGCAGTCCATCATCAGCACCGGAGTGAGTGACCTGGCCGTGGGCACGACGTCCCTCAACGGCGCCGGCAAGATCGACTTCGCCTCGCAGACCGCGAGCGACGTGACGAGCTTCGGGTGGTACGTGGAGCCGTCGTTCACGCACAAGCGGTTCACCATCTCCACCGGCCTCCGCCTCGACGGGAGCTCCACGTTCGGGACGAACGTGCACCTGCCGGCGTTCCCGAAGCTCGGCGGCTCGTGGCTCCTCTCCGAGGAGCCGTTCTTCCCGTTCAAGAACATCTTCGACGTCTTCCGCGTGCGCGCGGCGTACGGGCGCGCCGGCGTGTGGCCCGGGCCGGCCGACCGGCTCCGGCTCTACACGTTGTCGCGCCCGTGGCTGGGGGGGGGCTTCCAGAACGCGCTCAACGTCTCGACGATCGGCAACAGCCAGCTCAAGCCGGAGCGCTCGTCCGAGTGGGAAGGGGGCTTCGACGCGGACATGTTCGGCGACCGGCTCTCGATCGACTTCAGCGCGTACCGCAAGATGCGCTACGACGCGATCATGTCCGTCCCCGTGCCGCCGTCCGTGTACGGGAGCAACGTCCACATGCTCCGCAACGTCGGATCGATCCGGAACACGGGGCTCGAGCTGGGCGTGACCGCGCAGCTCATCCGCGGCGATGCGCTCTCGTGGAGCGCCAACGTGAACCTGAGCCAGAACCACAACCTGGTGACGGAGCTCGGGGCGGGGGTGCTCCCGTTCGGGCCGGACGTTGCGCGCGTGGTGGCGGGCTACCCGCTCTTCGGGCGCTGGGCCAAGCCGATCCTGGGCTACGCCGATGTCAACGGTGACGGCGTGATCGACCGTTCGGAGGTGCAGCTCGGCGATACCATGGTCTACATGGGGCCGAGTGAGCCGAACTACGAGGCGAGCCTCTTCACCACCCTCTCCTTCTTCCGCGGTGCGCTCACGGTGAACGCCGGCCTTTCCTACCAGGACGGGCTCACCCAGGAGAATCTTACGATCGGCGGAGCAGGAGCGGCGACGATCTTCTCGCCCGGGGTGAGCGACCCGTCGTCCCCGTTCGCCGAGCAGGCGGCGGTGGCGGTGATGAGCGAGACGAGCTACGGGCTCCTGCAGAC
>JADGGM010000267.1 GCA_019689955.1 Gemmatimonadaceae bacterium | reverse complement strand
ATCCCCCAGACCCACCCGATGCCGCCCAGCACGTTGTACAGCACGAAATCCCGGTAGCGCATCTCGGCGACGCCGGCCACCACCGGGGCGAACGTCCGGATGATCGGCATGAATCGCGCGAGCACGATCGTCTTCCCCCCATGTTTCTCGTAGAACGCATGGGCGCGGTAGAGATGTTTCTTGTTGAAGAGGAGCGAGTCCTCGCGCGTGAAGATCCGCGGGCCCGCCGCCCGCCCCATGGCATATCCGACCGAGTCCCCGACGATCGCGGCCACGGAGAGGATGAGCCCCATCAGGTACACGTTCAGCGTGCCGTGCGCGGCCAGGAGGCCGGCGCTGACGAGGAGCGAATCGCCGGGGAGGAAGAAGCCGATCAGGAGCCCCGTCTCGGCGAAGATGATCGCCGTGAGCACGACGTAGCCCCCCCACTGGACGAGGGCCTGGACGTCGGAAAGCTGGTGCCAGAGGTCGATGAGCCCGTGCATGGGCCTCCATGGACGTGTGGGAGCCGATCGAACAGACCAGGAAGTTCGACACGCAGGGGCCGCGGGTCAACCGTTTCGCTCACGATTCGCGTGCCGCCGCCCCCCGCGCGCGGCACGGCTGTGGGTGGTACGCGAGTTGCGTTCCAGGAGGTGCACGTCATGCGACCCTTTCGCGGAGCTGCCCATGCTGTGGACGATTGCGATCATCCTCTTCATTCTCTGGCTGCTCGGCTTCGCCGTCGTCCACGTGGGCGGCGGTCTCATTCACATCCTGCTGGTGTTGGCGATCATCGCCGTGATCTGGCGTCTGGTGACGGGGCGACCGGCCGTCTAGATGGTGCGGCGCGGGGCTGGAGCGGGGCGCCCGCCTGGGCCTCGCTCCCCCGCGGTGTGGAGCAGCCGTTGCGCGCAGTCGGGCAGGCTGGCAGCTTTGCCGGACTGCCTGGCCATTGAATGACGCCCGTCTCTTCTCCTCCGCTCGTGGTGCACCTGGTCGCGCACACGCACTGGGACCGCGAGTGGTATCTCCCCGCCGGACGCTTCCGGCAGCGCCTGGTCGCGCTCATCGATGAACTGCTCGATGAGTCGCAGGCGGCATCCGAGCCCTTCCTGCTCGATGGGCAAGCGGTCGTCCTCGACGACTATCTCGCCGTGCGTCCGGACCGGCGCGCGGCGCTCGCGGCGCGGCTCGCGAACGGGTCGCTGGAAGCGGGGCCCTGGTACGTGCTCGCGGACGAGCTGATCCCCTCGGCCGAGGCGCTCGTTCGCAACCTGCTCATCGGCCGTGCCACGGTGCGCGCGCTGGGCGCGGAGCCGCCGGCGGCGCTCTACTCTCCGGACGCGTTCGGGCACCCTGCCATGCTCCCCGTGCTCGCTGCGGGCTTCGGCTGCGCGGCGATCGTGCTGTGGCGGGGATATGGCGGGCCGGCGTGGCCCCCGGGGGACACGGTGCGCTGGTGCGCCCCCGACGGCACGGTGGCGCTGCTCTACCACCTCCCGCCCGACGGCTACGAGTTCGGCGCGAGCCTCCCCGTGGACGCCGCGGCCGCGGCCGAGCGGTGGGCGCGCATCCGCGACGTGCTCGCCCCGCGCGCGTCGCTCGGCGTCACCCTCCTCCTGAACGGCGCGGACCACCACGCGCGCCAGCCCAACCTGGCGCGGGCCCCCCCCCGGCGCCCCCCCCCCCCCCGCGCCCCCCCCGGGGGCGCCCGCCGCCGAGGCGCTCGCCCGCGCCGCGTTCCCGGCGCGGGTGCGCCGGAGCACGCTCCGGGCCTTCGTCGAGGACCTCGAGCGGCGCGCCCGCGCGGCCCCGCTCCCCACCGTGAGCGGGGAGCTCCGCGCGTCCTACGGCTACACGTGGACCCTCCAGGGGACCTTCGGCACGCGCGCACATCAGAAGCGGCGCAACGCCCGCGTGGAGCGGCTGCTCGTGCGCGACGTGGAGCCGTGGGCCGCGCTCGTGAGGCGGCTCGGCGGGCGCACGCGCGCGCCGCTCCTCGCCGCGGCGTGGAAGGCGCTCCTCCTCTGCCACCCGCACGACACGCTGTGCGGCTGCTCCATCGACGACGTCGCGCGCGCGATGGACGCGCGCCTCGACGATGCCGAAGCGCAGGCGCGCGGCCTCCGCGAGGATGCGCTGCTCGACCTCGTCGGCCACGACCGCGTGCGCGCGCGCCTCACTCCGGAGGCGTGGCGTCCCGTCGTCATCGTGCGCAACCGCGCCGCGCGGCCGCGCGGCGGCGTCGCCGAGCTGCTCGTCGCGCGCTTCCGCCAGCACGTCCCCGTCGGCCCGGGCTCCGGGACGGTGACCAGCACCCCGCGCCCGCCGGTGCCGTTCTCGCTCGCCCAGGGGAGCGTCCCCATGCAGGTGCTCCACGACGACGTGCGCCACGAGCGCACCGAGTCGCCCATCCACTACCCGGACGACGACCTGGTCGACGTCGCGCGCGTCGTCGCGTGGATCCCCCCGGTGCCCGCCTACGGCACCACCGCCCTCACGATCGACGACGTGACCGACGCCCGCCCCGTGGTCCCGGAGCCGGTGCGCGTGGGCGATCTGTGGATGGACAACGGGATCCTGCACGTCGCGGTCGATGCCTCGGGCGCCGTGCGCCTCGACGCGCTGGAGCAGGAGACGTCGATCTTCTCGCTCGTCGCGTTTGAAGATGTGGGCGACGTCGGGGACCTGTACACGCCGTCGCCGCGCCCGCCGGTGATGCGCCCCGGGGTGTTCGTGGGGATGCACGTGAGCCACGCCGGCCCGTTGCGCGGGGAGCTGACGATGGTCTGGCGCCTCGACGTTCCGGTGGAGACGACGCGGCGCGGCCGCTCCACAGTCACCGAGCCGCTGCTCGTGAACGTCGCGCTCACGCTCGATGCGGGGGCGCGCGCGCTCGCGCTCCGCGTGTGGGGGGAGAACCGGTGTCGCGACCATCGCCTCCGCCTCGTGCTCGCCACGGGGCTCGCCGACGCGGAGGTGTGGGCCGACGCGGCGTTCGGCCCCGTGCGCCGCGAGCCGATCGTCCCTCCGCCGGCGCGCACCGAGGACCCGCCCCCCACGGCGCCGCTCGCGCGCTACGTGACGCTCGCGACGCCGGAGCGGGGGGTGACCATCTACAGCGACGGGCTCGCCGAGTACGAGGCCATGCGCACGGGGCAGGTGGCCATCACCCTCGTGCGCGCGGTGGGCGAGCTGTCGCGCAACGATCTCCGCGAGCGCCCGGGGCACGCGGGGTGGCCATCGCCCACGCCAGGCGCGCAGTCGCTCGGGCCGTTCGAGGCGTGCTTCGCCGTCTTCCCGCACGGCCCGCGCACCCCGGAGACGATCGACCTCATCGAGCGGGTGAGCGACGACGTGCTCCTCCCGCTCGCCGGCGTCACCCTCCGGTCCGCGCTCGCCGTGCCGCCGGACGTCGCCGGGGTGGCGCTGGAGGGGGAGGGGCTCGCGTTCTCCACGTGCACGGAGAGCACGGCGGGCGACTGGACGGTGCTCCGCTGCGTGAACCTCACCGACCGGGTGGTGGAGGGGCGCTGGCACTGCGGCTTCCCGGTGCTCGAGGCGTATCTGGCGCGACTCGACGAGACGCCGGTGGAGCCGGCGCGCCACGCCGGGCACACGGTGGAGCTCACCGCGGGGCCGCGCGCGGTGGTGACGATCCTCGTGCGGTGAGCGGTCAGCGCCGGTAGACCTCGGCGTTCGGCACGCGGCGGAGGATGCGCTTGAGCGCGCGGCGCTTGCGCGTGAGCACGAACACCAGCGTCTCCCCGGGGAGCGCCAGCTCCTCCACGACACGAGCTTGCGGACGAGGTAGTTGTTCGACCCCTCGGACACGTAGCGCCACCACGGTTCGGCGCGCGCGATCCCGAGCAGGTAGAACGGGCGCCCCGGGGCGTGCTTGGTCACCTTCCGCGCAAACCAGGCGCGCCCGACCTGCGGGTACCGCGCCAACTGCTCGCGGAGCTGCGCGCGCACCGACTCGTCGACCTCGGCGGGTACCGCGCGGTCCCTGGGGGAGAAGCTCTGCCGCTCCGCGGCCGCGGCCGCGGACTCCGTCGCCGCCGCCTCGACGCGGGCCTCGTAGGCGATCGCGTCCTGCGCACGCCCCGTGCGGCGCAGATGCGCGGCGACCAGCGCCGCCGCCGGCGCGATCGCGTCGGGATCGATCTCCATGACGCGCTCCAGGTACTCGATCCCTGCGTCATCCCCGCGCGCCAGCAGGAGACGGCCGAGCATGAAGCACGCGGACGCGTGGCGCGGCGCGTCCTGCACGAGCGCGGCGACCAGGGGGAACGCGGCATCGCTCCCCTCGACATCTTCGGTCCAGTCGGCTTGCCGGAATCGCTCGTCGGTAGTGAGGGGGCGGCTCGCGGCGATCGCAGCGAGCTCGCGGAGTCCCTGGCGCGCCTGCGTGAGGTGCCGGTGGTGGTCCTTCCACCGCGCCGCGACCGCGTTGCGCCACTGCGCGTCGAGCTCCTCGGCCGCTCGTCCGGCGAGCGCGCCGAGGTAGCGCGCGGCCGCCGTCTCCGCAGGATCGATCGGGCGCGCGACCTGCTCGGCGAGCGCGGCGACCGCCGCCGGGTCCTCCGGGAGCGCGCCGAGCGCGGCGAGGCGTGCCGAGAGCGCCGGGTGAGAGTCGCTCAGGTCCGCCTGCTCGCGCAGCGCCGCGGCGACCCAGGCGTCGGCCGCGTCGCGTGGGACCTCCGCCGGCATCTCCCGCACCAGGCTCACGAACGCCGCGCGCGGCGGTTCCGGCTCGTCGGCCGCGCGCGCGACCACCCGAGCCCAGAGATGGTCCCGCGCGTATCGGCCACGCACCGCCAACGCGACCAACGCCGATGCGGCGGTCTCGCGCCCCACGACGGCGGCGCTGGTCCCGTCGGCCTCGTACTCGTGCGCGCGCGCGAGGACGAACGAGTACGCGCCGAAGTACGGCGCGTACCACCGCACGAAGCGGTTGACCAGGATCGACCCCAGCACCGAGCGCTGCTGCGCGATCGTCGCCGCCACCTGCGCCCACGTGCAGCGGACGCGGTAGATCCAATTCGTGAAGCGGGCGTGCGCGCGCGAGAGGTGCCCGAACTCGTGCGCGAGCACCGCGCGAAACTGGTCGGGGGTGAGCGCCGCGAGGAGTGGGAGGCCAAGGATGAGGTAGTTGCGGTGCCACCCGAAGATACCGAGTCGCGGCACCTGCGAGACCGCGGCGTTCATCTGGTCGTTGAGCAGCACGCGGTGCGGCGCGGGCGCGCGCGCCCCCGGCCGCCCCCCCGCGCCGCCGCGGCCCCGCCCGGGCGGGCCGGCGC
>JADGGM010000266.1 GCA_019689955.1 Gemmatimonadaceae bacterium | reverse complement strand
CCCACCCTCTCCCCGCAGTGGGTCCCCACCCCCGCGATCATGCCGATGGCCGAAGCGGTGAGCGTCCCCTGCGCCGATGAAGGGGAGCTCCACGCCCAGCTCGGCGCCGTGCTCGCCGGCGGCTACCACGTCCCGGAGGCGACCCACACCGAGATCGACGACGTCATCCGCGACTGGTTCCACTGCGTGGATGGCGAGGCGCACGAGCGGGTCGCGGCCGCGGTGATGGCCGCCGTGAACGAGCATCGGACCGTCCGCTATGCGGCGTGCAAGCAACACCTCCATGGCGTCTGTGCAGAAGGCGGAGGGGAGGGAACAGGGCTCAGCGGGCTCGGACGGCGGCTCCGCTACCGGTTAGGGCTCTCTCCGGAGTGGTCTTTCCGTCATTTCCGCGAAGTCCCGACCGCTGGCTTCGCCGGCACGGATCAAGCGTACGACCTCCCCGATGTGCATCAGACGCTCGCGCAGATCGCCGAGCGCGACCGGAGGATCGGGCGCCCCGCGGCGCCCCCCATCTCGGCCGCCCGCGCGCGCGACGCGGGGGAGTACGTGCATCGCTATGCAGGGCAGTCCATCGTCCTGACCCGTCGACCGTCATCCGGCGGCGCGACCGAGACCATCACGTGAGGGAGTCACGACTGTGAAGAAGATGATCGTTACCGGTGGGGCCGGCTTCATCGGCTACCATGCCGCCCGACACTACACGCGCCTCGGTTGGCAGGTGACGGTGCTCGACAACCTCTCGCGCCGCGGCAGCGCGATCAACTTCGAGGCGCTGCAGAAGGAGGGGGTCGAGTGCCTGACCGGCGACATCCGCTCGGTCGCGGACCTCAACCGGTGCTTCCAGCGCACCGGCCGCGTCGACGCCGTCCTGCACCTCGCCGCGCAGGTCGCGGTCACCACCTCCGTCACCGATCCGCGGAACGACTTCGAGGTGAACGCGCTCGGCACCTTCAACGTCCTCGAGGCCGTGCGCGCGCACGCGCCCGAGGCCGCGGTCATCTACGCCTCCACCAACAAGGTGTACGGCGGGCTCGAGCACCACTGCGTGGTCGAGCGCGCGGGGCGGTACGACTTCGCCAGCCTCCCCAACGGGATCGGCGAGGACGAGGTGCTCGACTTCCACTCGCCGTACGGCTGCTCCAAGGGCGCGGCCGACCAGTACGTGCGCGACTACGCACGCATCTACGGCCTCCGCACGTTCGTCGTGCGGCAGTCGTGCATCTACGGCACGCGGCAGATGGGGGTGGAGGACCAGGGGTGGATCGCCTGGTTCGCGATCGCCGCGGTGCTCGGGCTGCCGATCACCGTGTACGGCGACGGGAAGCAGGTGCGCGACCTGCTCTGGGTGGACGATCTGCTCCAGCTCTACGACCGTTGCCTCGAGGGGGGGAAGCCGGGCTCGATCTTCAACGCCGGCGGCGGCCCGGCGAACCGCGCGAGCGTCCTCGAGGTGCTCGCGGCGCTCGGCCAGGCGCTGGGGCGCGAGGTGCCGTACTTGTTCTCCGAGTGGCGCCCGGGCGACCAACGCGTGTTCTACAGCAACAACACCAAGGCCGCGGCGGAGCTCGGGTGGGCGCCGTGCACCGGCGTCGAGGCCGGGGTGCACCGCCTCGTCGAGTGGGTGCGCGAGCACCTCGACGTGGTCACCCGCGCTCGCGCGGCCTGACAGCGCCCGGCGGCGATTGCGATGCGCATCGTGGCGGTGCAGACGGGGCTCAACCCGAAGTCGGTGCTCGGCGGTACGATCACCGACCGCGAGTTCCTCACGCGCCTCGCCGATCGCGGTGCGGAAGTGCACGTGGTCGCCGAGGCGGGGGAGCCCGTGGTGGAGCACCGGAACTTCGTGGTCCACCACTGGCGGCGGCGCATCCGGAAGCGCGTCCCGTACGTGGGGAACGTCGACGTCGCCATCGACCTGCGCCGGCTCCTCCGGCGGATCGGCCCCGTGGACTGGGTCCGCTTCAACAGCCCCTACTCGGTGGGGATGGGGACCGTCGCGTCGGCGAACGGGCACCGCATCTGGGGGTCGTACCTCCACATCGAGAACTTCCCCACGTGGCGCGTGATCGATCGCATCCTCCCGCGGTACTGCGACCTGATCACCTGCCTTTCCGCCGACACGCGCCGCGACCTCGTGGCCCGCTGCCCGCGCGCGGACCACGCGGGGACGATCGTCGTCCCCATGGGGATCGACACGCGGCGCTTCGAGACGGTGCAGCGCTCGCGCGCCGACGTGCGCGCGGCGCTCGGCATCGGGCCCGACGACGTCGTGATCCTCTTCGTGGGCGTGCTCATTCCGCGGAAGGGGATCGCCGACCTCGTGGCCGCGTGGCGCATGCTGGGCGCGCGGCCGGGGGGGCGGCTCCTGATGATCGCCAAGCCCAGCGCGCCGCAGGAAACGCAGATGGTGCGCGAGCTGGCGCAGGACGACGCGCGCGTGACGCACCTGGAGGGGGTCCCGTACGAGCAGATCCCCGAGTACTTCCGGGCGAGCGATGTCTTCTTCTTCCCGAGCCACCTCGAGGGGTACGGGATCGTCGTCGGCGAGGCGATGGCGAGCGGGCTCCCGGTGGTGACGACGCGCGCGCAGGGGATTCGCGAGGTGATCGCCGACGGGGAGACCGCGCTCACCGCGGAGGTGGGGGAGGTACGCACGCTCGCCGCGCACCTCGATCGCCTGCTCGGCGACCCGGCCCTCCGCCGACGCCTCGGCGACGCGGGGCGGCGGCGCATCGCGACGTGCTTCGCCTGGGACGCGATCATGGACCGGCTGGTGCACGCGCTCGAGCACCCGCCGGCCACGCGCCCCCGCTGAACGTGAGGGTGCATGCAGCGCGCGCCGCATGACGTGCCGGCCGTGAGCCTGCGCCCCCCGGTGCCGGGCGCCAGGCTCGGCGCATCGCCCGACGTCGTCGCCGCGTACGTCCGCGGCGGGGACGTAACGGGGGAGGCGGGGGAGCTCGCGAACCACGAGCTGCTCACCGGGCTCACCGTCGTCGTGTGCACCTATCGGCGCGCGCCGAGCGTGCGGCGTTTTCTCGACTCGCTGGCCGGGCAGGAGCGCCAGCCCGAGCGTCTCGTGATCGTGGACGCGAGCCCCGACGATGCCACCGAGCGGGAGGTGCGCGCGTGGGACGTCGCCGCCGCCACCGGCCCCGCCGAGGTGCGCTATCTGCGCGTCACCGGCGCGTTGCGCGGCCTCACTCGCCAGCGCAACACTGCGCTCCACCTCGTCGACACGGACCTCGTCGCCTTCTTCGATGACGACGTCGTCCTCCTGCCGCATTGCCTCGCGCGCATGGAGGCCGTCCACCGCGAGGCCCCGCTGCGCGTGGCCGGCGTGGGCGCGTTCGCGCACGAGGAAGCCGTGCGCCCGTGGGCGCTCTGGCGCGTGCGGCGCGCGCTGCGCGTGGTCCCCGACCTCGAGCCCGGGCGATACCACGGCGCCGGGATCTCGATCCCGTGGGAGTTCCACCACCCCACGCGCGCCCCCGTCGCCGGCGACTGGCTCCCCGGCTACGCGATGATGTGGCGTACCGCCGTGGTGCGCGCGGTCGGCTTCAACGCCGCCTTCGCCGGCTACGCGCAGGGGGAAGACCTCGACCTCTCCGTGCGCGCGCGACGGCACGGCGCGCTCATCATGGCCGGCGACGCGCGCGTGCGGCACCTGCACGAGGCCGCGGGGCGGCCGGACGCGTTCCGCATCGGCTACATGGCGATCGCCAACCGCTACCAGATCCACCGCCGCGCGCAGGACGTCGTGCGTCGGCGCGACACCGTGCGCTTCGCCTACGTGTGGACCGTCGACACCGTGCTGCTCGCGCGCTACCTCGTCGTGCCGGGGCGCATCCGGCGCGGGCTCCTCGAGATCGCCGGGCGCGTGCGCGCGGCCGTCGACATCGCGCGGGGGGCAATCCGATGAGCGCCGCCGCGCCGCGCTGGCGCGCGCTCGCCGCGGGCGAGGTCGACGCGTGGAACGCGCGCCTGCTGCGCACGCGCGCCTCGCTCTTCCAGTTCCCGTACTGGAACGAGCCGCTGCGCTTCATGCGCTTCGTCCCGCACTACCTCGTGTACGAGGAGGAGGGCTGCGCGCTCGCCTACGCCTGCGTGCTCGCCTTCGGCGTCGGTGTGCGCGTGGGGCTCGTGCAGCGCGGCCCCGTCCCGCTCGACGGCGACACGCTCCCGCCGCACGCCGCGCGCGACCTCGCGCGCTGGGCGCAGCGGCGCGGCTTCGTCTTCCTGCGCATCACCCACTCCGATCCCGGCGTGCTCGCGCAGGTCGGCGCGCTGCGCGCCGCGCGCGCGTGCGACGCGTTCCCCTTCTACCGCGAGCCGCCCGAGGAGCTGCTGGTGGCGCAGGACGGTACGGACGACGAAGTGCTCGCCCGCTTCCAGGCGCAGGCGCGGCGGCACCTCAGGAAGGGGGAGCGCGTGGGGTACACCATCGAGGCCAGCGCCACCCCCGATGCGATGCGCGCCGCCTGGGGGCTCTTCCAGGGGCTCGCCCAGCGCAAGGGGTTCAACTACCGCCCGCTGGAAAGCTTCACCACGCTCCTCCGCCTCGCCGCCCCGCACGGCGGCGCGCGCGTCTACACCGCGTCGCTCGACGGCACGCTGGTGCAGGCCATTCTCGTCGTGCGCGATGGGCTCTCCGCGCACTACGTGGCCGGCGCGCTCGACATCGACGCGCTCGGCGGGCGCGACAGCCCGTCGGTCCTCCTGCACTGGCGCGCGATGCGCGACTTCGCGCGCGAGTCGGTGCGCACGTACGACCTCGGCACCCGCTCCGGGCCGGTCTACCAGTTCAAGCGGAAGTTCCACCCGGTCGAGATCCGCCACCCCGAGCCGATCACCGTGGTCACCAACCCGGTGCTCTACGCGGCGTGGTCCGTCGTGGGGCTCCGCCTCGTGCTCCCGCACTGGCGACAGATCAAGCGCGTCGCAGCGCGCGCCCTCGGCGGCGCGCGCGCCGCGACGGCCAACGGCGTCCCCACGCCACACGCGCTGGAGGGGTGATGTTCGCGCACATGATGCCCAACTCCGCATGGGTCGTCCCGGCCATCGGTGAAACGCCGCTCGGGCTCGCGCAACCCCTGCTCGAGTACGTGCCCAGGTCCCCCACCGCCGACCCCGCGCTTCCCGACCCGGCGCCGGTGGAATGGCGCGAGGATGCGTCGGGCGCGTGGTCGGCCACCGACGGGCGCATCGTCCTCCGCGTGGGCTTCGACCCCGCCCCGCCGCCCCCCCCGCCCGCGGACGCGCCCCCCCCCCTGCCGCTGCGCGCC
>JADGGM010000265.1 GCA_019689955.1 Gemmatimonadaceae bacterium | reverse complement strand
GCAGCAGATCCACGACCTGGGCGGCCGGGTCTGGCGCGATACGACCGTGGCCGACGAGGTACGGAGCGCGGGATATTGCGCCTACTGACGGTGCTCGCGACATGAGACCGAAGGCGGAGGGGCCATCGAGGAGGGTCGCCTCGTAGCACCGTGGGACTGCGTCGGATGGATGTACGCGTAGGCTGAGTTCCAGCCCCGACGAGCTTCCGGGCCAATGATATGCGCCGCGATGCGATCCAATGCGACTCCGTTGCACTCGGCCTGGTGTGATCTTCCCCCGGTTTGGTGGACACCTCAGTAACCCTGCTATGTTCAGGGCGGAGGTGTCGAATGAGCCGACGACGGCGACAGGTCAGTAGAGAGTTCAAGCTTGAAGCGGTCCGGCTGGTGCAGAGCGGATCGCCTCCGGCGGAGGTCGCGCGGGAGTTCGGGATCCGCCGTGACATGCTGCGGAAGTGGCGCCGGCAGTTCGCGGCCGCCACCCGGCCGAGCGAGGCGTTCCCGGGGAACGGGAAGCTGACGAGCCAGGACAAGGAGCTCCGGCAGCTCCGCTGGCGCGTCGCGCAGCTCGAGGAGGAGCGCGAGATCCGAAAAAAAGCGACGGCCTTCTTCGCCAGGGAGTCGCGGTGAGGTACGCCTTCCTCCGCGCCCACGCGAGCGAGCACGTGATCACGACGATGTGTCGCGTGCTCGCGGTGTCGAAGGCCGGCTACTACGCAAGGGCCGAGCGCCCGGGCTCGCGCCGATCAGGGCCTCACGGTCGCGATCCGGGCCGTCCACCAGCGGAGTCGCGGTACGTACGGCAGTCCGCGGGTGCATGCGGAGCTGCGGGCGCACGAGATGCGCGTGAGCGCGAAGCGCGTCGCCCGCGTGATGCAGGCCGCCGGGGGGCGCGCCAAGCCGCGCCGGCGCTTCCGCGTGACGACCGACGCGCGCCACGGCGAACCCGTCGCGTCCAACGTGCTGGCGCGCCGGTTCGGGGTGGCGTGGGTTGGGGCTGCGGATCGCGTCTGGGCGGGGGCCATCACGTACGTCGCCACGCGCGAGGGGTGGCTCTATCTCTCCGTGGGCCTGGATATCGCCTCGCGGCGGGTGATCGGCTGGGCTTGCAGCGCAGAGATTCGGTTGGGCCAGTAGAGCGGAGCGAGACTATGCGAGTTTGCCCCACTGCCTACTTCGGGTAAACGCGCGCGTCGAAACGGTGGCCACCAAGGCCTCGTTCCGCGAGCCATTCCGCCGCCGGCGCTGCCTCATCCTGGTCGACGCGTTCTACGAGTGGCCGCGACGGGGGACTCGGCGCGAGAAAGAACCCTACGTGATCCGCCGGGCGGACGAGGCGCCGCTCGTGCTCGCGGGGCTCTGGGACGTATGGCGCCGCCGCGAGGAAGTCATCATGACCTGCGCGATCATCACCACGGAAGCGAACGCACTCGTGCGGACGATCCCGCACGACCGCATGCCGGTCATCCTGGAGCCGCCGGAATTCGACGCCTGGCTCGACCCGTCCACGCCGCTCGATCAGGTGCAGGCGATGCTCGCGCCCGCACCCGACGGGGTGTTAACGATGTGGCGGGTGAGCACACGGGTGAACACCGGCGCGCACGACGACCCGCCGCGCTGGGAGTCGCTGGAAATGGGCAGCGCCGACTGAATAAACCGGCCGGTGGGCGGCACATCACGCCGCGAGATCGATGCCGGGCGCGGCCATCGTGGCGGAGCGGGGTACCGGTGGCGCACGATCATCACCATGGCAAATGCATGGTCGACCATCCGCGCCTCAGAAGGGCCGCGCCATGGCGTATCAATTTCTTCTCTCCTGGCGCGTCAAGCCTCCGCAGGTCAATGGGCAGTTCGAGGCAGTCGCTCATCGATCGTCGCGATCGTTCATGAGCGTCGTCTCATAATCCTCTCTACGGCAATTGGTCATAGGTCATATACGCCTGTCGGCTCCAATGTGCGCATGCTATGGTGCGGTGCCCGCATCGACGCGGCGGACCTCTGTGTCCTGCGACCGGGGCATACGCGTCTACTCTACGGTAATGCATTGCCCTCATCTGCTGCGCCGACGCTCCACCATCGGCCCGGAGGGAGATCATGCCCGGACTCATTCGGCAATCTGGAGGCCTGCTCATGCTCCTCACGTGCGTCGTTCTCGGTGTCCTCGCATGCCATGACGAGCCGCTCGCGCCGGCGCGCGCGCAAGGTCCGGCGCCCGCCCTTGCCAGCGGCCCGGTCACGCTCGCCCACGCGTCCTGCACCCTCACCTTCACGAACAGCACGGGCACGATCGACTGCGGGACGCACGGCCGGCATGCACCGGGGGTGAGCGCCGGCGCCACGCTCTACCCGTTCGGGCCCTACGTCTTTGTCACCCCAACGCACCTGGTGAAGGATACCGTCGCACAGACGTGGGCCTTTGATGCGACCGTACAGAACCTCCTCGGAGAGCCGATCGGGACGCTCGATGGCACGACCATGCTTGGGGTCTACAGCGTGATCACGGGACTCCAGGTGACGAGTGGCTCCGGAACACTGTCGGTGGCCAACGCCGATGGCGACAGCACGTTCACGGCGCCCAATCAGCCCTACTTCCGCTACGCCCAGATCCTCGCCCCGCAACAGACGTCGGCCGTGAAGACCTGGCGCTTCAACGTCCCCAACACCGCGAAGGCCATCAACATCGATTTCGTCATCGTGGCCGATTTCCCCGCGGAGGCGAATGTTGCCGCAACGCCGCCGGATTCCACCCCGGTCTGGTTCAAGGATGACAGCAGCTGGGGAGCCGGGGATACTACGGTTCGCGTCTCGTACGTGAAGCACATCGTCGGGGTTGTGTTCAAGGACGGTACCTCTTTGCAGGACCGCCAGTTGGCTACGGCTTATGTCGACGGTACAGTCGTCGGCGGCGAGGTCGTCGATGGTACGGAAGGTGTCTACTACCTGCACATTCCGGCTGCCGGGAGCAGTGCGCAGCTCGATACCGTCATTGATAAGCTCATGAGCCTCCCGCAAGTCGACGCCGCGTCGCTATACACCGATGCGGATTGGTCCTACCTGCGCCCACACGACGGTGCGAACTGGCAGACCTGGAAGCTCGATCCGGATTCGGCGGCCGGTGAGCAGAACTGGGCGCTCGAGGCGATCGCTGCACCGTACGCGTGGGGGTGCAGCACGGGCGATCGGTCCACACAAGTGGGCATCATCGATCATGGCTTCGACCGAACCGAGGTCACCAACAATGTCGTCGGCGGGGCGAACTTACTCGGGCAGGACCCTGCGTTCGCATCCCGTCATGGCGCGCTCGTCTCGGCGATCATCGGTGCGAGCGGGAATGATAGTGTTGGCATGACCGGCACAATGTGGCGCTCCGGCCTTGTCCTCGCCGACGGCCTTGGAGCGAGCACGCATCTCCGACCCGGGCTCCCGCGTGTCGGATTCCTCATCGACTCGCTCAGCCATTCGGGGATCCGCATTATCAACCTCTCACTGACCGCGCACTGGACCTACCAACCGCGTGATGCCAATCAGCGCGACAGCCTGCTCGCTCTCCGGCGCTTTCGTGTCAGCATCCTTCCTCGCCTCCGGGCTGTCCTCTCCCGTGGGGAGCGCCCGCTCTTGGTCATTGCCGCAGGGAACATCAATCGTTCCGCGTACTACAGCGTGCTGGCACTCGCCAAAGACTACGTGCCGACCCTCGTGGTTGGCGCCAGCACGGTGGCGCGTACGCGCTGGCTCGCTCCGGGGGATTCGGGGTCGGACTACGGCCGGATGGTGGACGTCTATGCACCGGGCGACGACGTCATCACCGAGTTTCTGAGTGGCGGCACCGGACCCGTGCTCCTCGGAGCCGTGAGTGGGACGTCGTTTGCCGCGGCGTACGTGGCCGGAGTCGCCGGCTTGATCGCGTCCTTCGATCCGAGCGCCTCCACCGACAGTCTCCGATCGTACATCGTGAACGGGGCCGCGCACGGCGGCCGCCTCATTGCGGAACCCAGCGATACGAAGCCATTACTCAACGCGTACGAGTCCCTCAAGCTCGCGGCCCAGCGCCCTGGTGCCCCGCTCTGCGGCAACCGGGTCTGGAGCGTGAATGGTCAGGTGTACGCGCAGCGGGATTCGACGACGACCGAGGCGCTCTTTGCCACGGGTGAGACGGCGGGTGAGCTGAATGTCATGCACGGCGGCCACCGCATCCACTTCCTCGGCCAGACGGCGTTGGACGATCGCGAGTTCGTATTCGACGGAACGCAATGGAGCGAGGCGTCGAATCCGGCGACCCTTCCGCCGGGTGTTGCAGGGGGAACGTTCAACTCCCTGTTCCAAGTCTCTCACGATGGCGATAGCGCCGTATTCGTGCAAACGGGAAACGGCACCATTACGGTCACGCTCCAGGACAATGCGACCCGCGCCACGCGACAGCTCGCGACGTGGACGATCCCGCTGTCCCAGGGGAGCGAGGGCTGCGTGTATACCATCCAGGCGCCGGGTGACACCCTGCAGTGCGAGCAGAGCGCCATGATTTCTGGCGTGAGCGAAGTCGCGTCCGCAGGCGTGGCCTATTCCCCGCGTGGTGATCAGGTCATCGTGACAGTCAATGTGCGGGCCACGCGGGTGATCAGCGTGGGCAGCTGGCACGAGTGTCGCTTCAGCTCCCCCGGCGGCTCCGGGGGCCTCCAATGCCGCGTCGTCCAGTACGAAACGACCTCGGAGGACGCGCGCGTGTACGCCGTCGATACTCGGACCGGCACCGTGACCGCGCTCCCCGGCATTCCGACGACAGAGGTCTTCTGGCGTGCGGTGGGCGAGCCCGGCACTGAACTGGTGCTCGGCGGCGGCCTCGACGTGGTCGAATCGAGCGTCGTGGACGACGCGGTCAGGGTGGCGACCGTCATCACGAGCCAGATGATCAGCAACTGTCGCGTCGAGTATCGGGTGCTCGCGACCGGAGCCGTCACGCGGAGCATCGCGACCAACGACGCCTGCGCATTCGCCGGGGATGGTCTCGGGACCATCAGTCCGCGCCGAGTCCACGCGGCGCGGACGATAAGGCTCCGTGGGCACGCCCGTGGGGCGACCTCACCCTCCGGCGCGCCCAGCAGCTCCACCGCCGCACGCGCACCACTGTCCCAATCGGCGCGTGGTGCGAGTGGTCGAGGGTCGGCAGGTTCGATGAGGATCAGCTCGGAGTGAACCCGCTGGCGTCCGGGGCTGTAGTGCCGCAGAGATCTATACGAGCGGCGCAATCAGCCCGATTGGGGGCGCGTGGGCCACGGCGGGGGGGGGCCCCTGAGCGCGTCCC
>JADGGM010000264.1 GCA_019689955.1 Gemmatimonadaceae bacterium | reverse complement strand
CCCCCGGATTGCCCCCTTGACGGAACCCCTACCCAACTCGGACGGGGCGCTTGAACTCCCCCCTTCCGCAGGGCGAGCGACCGCGACAGCGTGCGCCGAGCCGAGCCAGCGCGCGGCGCGCCCCCCGCGCGCCCCCACGGGGAACGCGACGCGATGCGCGTGGTGCTACGAAGTGGGCGGGTGTTGCTGATCTTGCAACTCGGCGCTCGCGCGGCGCCGTGGGCAGGGGGAGCCGATTCCGGCGTCCGAGGATTGATCGAGTGAGGCGAGAAGTGGGCCGCCCGCCGCCAGCCTACGTGGAGTGATCCCTGGAACGGAGCGCGCGCGATGCCGAGAGCAACGATCCAGCCGAGGGCGGCGCCGTGGCCGCGCGCGCTATGCGCGCTACGCGGCGCCCGCGCGCACCGCGCCCGCGAGCCGCTCGGCGAACGCCGCCTGCAAGCGGCGCGTGACCGGGCCCAGCACCCCGGCGCCGACGGCGCGCCCATCGAGCTGCCGTACCGGGAGCACATCCACCGTCGTCGCCGTCACGAACAGCTCCGCCGCGCGCGGGAGATCTCGCACGAAGATCGGCTGCTCGCGCACCGCGAGCCCGAGCTCCGCCGCCAGGTCCAGCACCACGCGCCGCGTCACCCCGGGGAGGAGATAGTTCGTGAGCGGCGGCGTGCGCAGCTCGTCGTCGATCACCGCGAACACGTTGGACGACGCCGCGTCGGTGATCGCCCCGTCGCGCACGAAGATCGCCTCCGCCGCCCCCGCCTGCACCGCCTGCTGCTTGGCGAGCACGTTCGGCAGCAGGTTGACCGACTTGATGTCGCACCGCGCCCACCGCACGTCGGGGGTCGTGATCGCCACCGCGCCATGCTCGTGCAGCGCGTGCGGCCGCGTGAGCGGGGCCGTGGCGATGTAGATCGTCGGCGGCGTGCTCGCCGGCGGGAAGGCGTGCGTGCGCGGCGCCGCCCCACGCGTCACCTGCAGGTAGATCGTCGCGTCCCCGCGCGCGAGCTCGTTGCGCTGCACCAGCTCGAGCGCCACGTCCAGGAGCCCCGGGAGCTCCCCGGGCGCGAGCCCCGGGATCTCCAGCGCCGCGAGCCCCGTCGCGAGCCGCTCCAGGTGCGCCCCCGCCTCGAACGGCCGCCCGTCGCACACGCGGATCACCTCGTAGACGCCGTCGCCAAACAAGAAGCCGCGGTCATCCACCGAGACCGCGGCATTCGCCTTCTCCACCAGCCGCCCGTTCAAGTAGACCAGCATCCTCGAGGCTCCCTCCGCTGCGCGATAGGACGATCCGCCCGGTTGCGGACCGTCCGGCCGCGACGTATCGTGTTCCAGATTCCGGAACGCAGTCCCACATTCACTATCGCACCCCGTCCCCATGCTTGGCAAGACAATGAGCGTTCTGGAGCTGTTCTCCCCCACCCGGCGGGAGATCGGCGTCATCGAAGCCGCCGAGGAGCTCGGACGGCCCAAGAGCACGGTGTCGCGCTGGCTCGCGGCCATCGCCGCCGCGGGGTTCCTCGACCGTGACCCCGAGTCGGGGCGGTATCGTCTCTCGATGCGGCTCGCCGTGCTCGGCGACCTGGCGCGGAACTCCACGAGCCTCCAGCGCCTCGCCCGGGCGGAGCTGCAGGCGCTCACCACGGCCACCGGAGAGACCTCCAACCTCGCCGTGCTCATGGGCGGGGAGGCGATGAACATCGAGGCGGTCGAGAGCCCGCGCCCGATCCTGCACGTGGGGTGGATCGGCCGGCGATTCCCCTGCCACGCCACTGCCGCCGGGAAGGCGCTCCTCGCCTGGCGCGACCAGGACGAGGTCAAGCGCCTCCTTCCCCGGCGCCTCCCGAAGCTCGCCTCGCGCACGATCACCGACCTGGATGAGCTGCTGCACGAGCTCGCGCGCGTCCGCGAGCGCGGCTACTCCACGGCGTGGCGTGAGCTGGAAGACGACCTGGCGGCCGTCGGCGCGCCGGTGCGCGATCACTCGGGCGCGGTCGTGGGGGCGCTCGTCATCTCGGCGCCGGTCTCCCGCATCCCCCTCAAGTCGCTGGCCGCCTACGCGCCCCCCGTGCTCAACGCGGCGCAGTCGCTCTCGGCGCAGCTCGGCTACCGGCTCGACGGCGCCGCGGTCCGGCGCAACGGCGGCCGGTAGCTACTCGCGCCGCGCGCCGCGGCGGCGCGGCGGCGCGCTCACACCTGCAGCCGGTACCCCGTCTTCCGCACCGTGAGCAGGTGCTTGGGCGACGAGGGGTCGGCCTCGAGCTTCCGCCGCAGCTCGGCCATGTGCGTGTCCACGGTCCGGCTCACGATCTCGGAGTCGTACCCCCACACCTCGTAGAGCAGCTCGGTCCGCGTCGCCACCTGACCGTTGCGCTGGATGAGCGCCATGATCAGGTCGAACTCCTTGGGCCGGAGCGGCACCGGCTCCCCGTTGCGGAGCACCTCGTGCGTGGCCGGGCGCACCTCCACGTCGCCGAAGCGGACCGGCGTGGGGGACGGCTTGGGGGCGCCGTTCGCCGGGGCCGCGGTGCTCCGCCGCAGGAGCGCCTCCACGCGCGCCAACAGCTCCATGAGGCCGAAGGGCTTCGTGACGTAGTCGTCCGCGCCCCAGCGGAACCCGCGCACCTTGTCCGCCTCGTCCCCGCGCGCGGTGAGCACGAGCACCGGACCGTGGAACCCGTCGGACCGCAGCACGCGCAGCAGCCGGTAGCCGTCGAGCTTGGGGAGCATGAGATCGAGGATCACGAGGTCCGGCTGCAGCGCCCGGACCTGCGCGAGCCCTTTCACGCCGTCCCCGGCGATCGCGACCTCGTACCCCTCGAGCTCGAGGTTGGACCGCAGCCCGTTGGCGAGGTCGACGTTGTCTTCGACAATCAAAATGCGAGGCATGCCTGCTCCTTGCTCAGTTCACCCCAGGGTCGCGAGATCGTGTGGCAGGGCGTCGGACGACGTGGCGTCCGCGGTCGCCCGCGGCAGCTCGACCACGAAGCGCGCGCCCCCCGCCGGAGACCGTTCGACGCGGCAGTCTCCCCCATGCAGCAGGACGAGCTGGCGCACCACCGACAGGCCGATCCCGCTCCCGGTGGCCACGGAGTACTCCCCGCTCTCCAGCCGCACGAACGGCTCCCAGATTCTTTGACAGTCGATCTCGCGAATTCCGTTTCCCTCGTCGTCCACCCAGATCCGCGCGCGCGCCCCGTCGAGCGCGAGCCCCACGTCAACCGTTTGCCCCTCGGGGCCGTACTTGACCGCGTTGTCGAGGAGGTTGACGAGCACCTGGCGGAGCGCCCCCGGGTCCACGCTCGCCACGACGCGCTCGTCGAGCTGCGTGCGCAGCGTCGCGCGCCGCACGCGCGCCAGCGGCTCGAACGACTGCACGACGTCGTTGATGATCGGCGCGAGGGGGCGCGGCTGCGCCGACACGCGCGTCGCGCGCCGCTCGGTGCGCGAGAAGAGGAGGACGTTGTCCACGAGGTGCGCCAGACGGCGCGCTTCGCGCAGGATGATGCGCAACGCCTCGCTCCGCTCCAAGTCCCCCACCACGCGGCCGAACTGCAGCGACTCGGCGAAGAGGAGGATCTGCGCGAGTGGGGTGCGCAGCTCGTGCGAGACGCTGGAGGTGAAGTCCGCGCGGAGCTGGGCCAGCTCCTGCGCCCGGCGCACGAGGTGCACGGCGATGAGCACGAGGGCGCCGGCGCAGATGAACAGCGCGACGATGATCGGGAGGCGCGAGCGCGGGATGCCGCCGCGCAGGAGCGTGTTCGCCGCCTCGGGGCGCACGGCGATCTGCACGCGCGGCCCCTCGGGCACCCACCGCCAGAGCGAACGGGTGGCCGAGTACGTGGTGTCGTACTGCGCGCTCGAGCGGTACATCACGTGCCCGCGGTCGTCGCGCACGGTCACCGCCAGGAGCGAGTCGTTCGGGAGGCCGCGGGTGAGCGACCGGGGGACGAGCGGCTCGTCGATCAGCGTCGGCAGCACGCGCTCGGCGAAGGTGCGGAACGAGGTGACGAACCCGTACACCATGTTCGGCGTCCCACGGATCCCGTGCGTCAGCGTCATCATGTACAGCTCGAACTGGCCGTGCACGGTGTCGACCGAGGCGTACACCATGGCGCGGCGGTTGGCGAGCTGCTCGAGCTGCCGCCCCAGGGTGTCGAAGTTCGCCGCGAGGGAGTCGAGGAGGCGCGTGCGCTCGGTGACATCGGGGAGGCTGTCCCCGGCGATCGTGAGCGTGCTGTCGGCCAAGGAGAAACGGAAGAAGTAGCGCGGCGAGGGGTCGTACATGCACCGGCACTTGCGCACGGAACGGGCGGCGTCGATCAGCGTGTCGAGGCTGTAGACGTGATCGGCGTCCATCGACGGGCGCCCCACCCCCACGGGCGCGAGCAGCGCGACGGTGCTCCCGCCGAACGCCCGCTGCGCGGCGGCGGAGTAGTTGTCCGCGGCGAACTCGGCGTAGTCGCGCAGGGCGTCCTCGGCCGTCTCCCGGTGCGAGTCGGCCGACACCCAGGCGATCCACGTGATCGCGCCGGCAACGCCGAGCGTGAGGAGCAGGACCGTGAGCAGCGGCCCGATCGACGGGGTTTTCTGGGACGACGTCGTGCTCCTGGCCATCTCCCCTCACGAACGTGCTCTGGCCCGACGACGATGCGACCGCGCTGTCTCGGCACCAGAATGTGACTCGGTCCAGGCCACGGTGGCCCGGCCCCAACATCCAATCTTGCCCGAACAACGACCTGACGCCGCTCGGGATGCGGCGGCCCTTCAGGGCTCCTTACGGATTTCCGCGCCGCAGGTGTCGGCGCCGGAGCGGACCGGGCGCGAGCGCATCGCGAACGGGAACCCCTAAGTACCCGACACGGATCACAGGGTGCCCGTCGCCAGCTCCCGCAGCAGGGTCACCATGCGCACGTCGTACGGGTCGGGGGTGAGATCGTCCTCGGCAATGTCGGGGTGGGCTTGCGGGGTCTCGAGGATGAGCGGGACACCGGCTGCCCGGTGGTCGTGGAGGAGCCAGCGGAACGGCTCGGTGCCGATCGCTCCCTCCCCGATGAGCACGTGGCGGTCCTTGTTCGACCCGAGAGCGCCCGCGCTGTCGTTCAGGTGAAAGAACTGCGGCGGACCGCCGCACGCCGACTCGAACGCGTCCAGGATGCGCGCGAGCGCCTGCCGCGAGGCGGCGATGTCGTGCCCCGCGGCGAAGAGGTGACACGTGTCGAGCCCATACCCCGCCCGCGCGCGCAGCGGTGCGGGGATGGCCTCGAGGATCGCGGCGATCTCCTCCGGCGTGCGCCCGATGGTGAGCCCG
>JADGGM010000263.1 GCA_019689955.1 Gemmatimonadaceae bacterium | reverse complement strand
CCCGTGGATCTACGCCCGCCGCCCCGACGCCGCAGTGATGGTGAGCGGGAACGCCATGGCCCACATCTACCTCGAGCTCGCGCACCGCGCCCGCCCCTGGTGGCCCGCGCTTCGCGCGCGCTGGGAGCCGCTCGTGGAATCGCTCCTCGACCGGCCGTCGGTGGACGTGGTGCTTCTTCCGGAATCCCCAACCCGGTGCGAAGTCCGCGCCCGCGGCCGCGGCGCGGCGGTGGTGGAGCGCGACGGCGACCGCTACAGCTACCGCCCACTCTCCGGCGACCCGCTCGCGCTCGGCGAGCAGCACGCGCTCACCGCGGACGAAGCCCACGACGTCACCCTCGCCACCGACTACCCCGACTCGCTCGTGCAGATCGCCCACCTCGCCGGCTCCGCGCGCGCGGGGGAGATCATCCTCTCGGCCGCCCGCGGCTGGGACTTTCGCGCACGCTACGAGCCGATCCCGCACGTGAGCACGCACGGCGCGCTGCACCGCGAGCACATGCTGGTCCCCATCCTCTCCATCCACCGGGTCGCGCGCCCGCCGCGCCGCACGGTCGACGTGATGCCGAGCGCGCTCCGTGCGCTTGGCCTCCCCGTCCCTACCGGGCTCGACGGCGTGTCGTTCGTGTGAGGCGCGACGCGGCGCGCCTCAGCGCGTCTCGCGCGCGCCGGTGCGCTTCGGTCCCAGGAGCGGCGGCAGGGAGAGGAGGGCCCAGATCACCTCCAGCGCGATGAACCCCCACCGGCGGTCCACGATCGCCACCCACGCCAGGAGCGCGGAGCCGACGAAGTTGAGGAGGTTGAACGCCCGGTCCTCGCGCGACAGCCATCCGCGCTGCAGCCCCGCGAACCCGACGAGCACGAGCGCCGCCCCGGTCAGCGAGACGGCCTGATACCCCAGTTGAGAGAGCACTCCCGACCCATGAGATTGAGGTGAAGCGGCCGTCGTTCGCCCGCGGCCTCGGGGACCACCCGATCCGACCCTCACACCGTCGCCCCATGACGAGCTGGCCGAGCCTCATCATCGCGCTCACCGGTCGTGCGCTGCGCCACCCGCCACTCGCGGTGGACCTCCTGCGCGTGGCCTGGCGCTTTCGCCGGCGCGGGTGGTACCGCCGGCCGCCGTTCCTCCCGCTCCCGTCGCGCGCGTACCTGCGCTGGCGCATGTACACGGCCTACGGCGACGCGGACGCGGTGCCGCCAGCGGAGGATGTCATCCGATACGCGCGCTGGGTAGGGCAGGGCCCGTGACCCCCGCGGCCGCCCCCGTCGGCGGAGCCGCGCGCACGCTCGAGGAGCGGATCAGGGCGCAGGCCTACGGGCTCGGCTTCGATCTCGTCGGCCTCACGACCCTCGGCCCGGCGGAGACGGCGGCGGCGTTCGACGCCTGGTTCGCGCGGGGCTACGCCGGGGAGATGCACTATCTCGCGCGCTGGGCCGCCGAGCGGCGCGACTCGCGCCGCCCACACCCCGGCGCCCGCAGCGCCGTGGTCGTGGCGCTCGACTACGGCGGCCGGAGCCCGTCCGGCCCCGTCGCCCGCTACGCGCGCGGCGACGATTACCACGACATCATGCGCGAGAAGCTGCGCGAGCTGCACCGGTGGATCGAGGGCGAAGTCGGCCACCCGGTGAACGGCCGGCCGTACGTCGACACGGGCCCGGTCCTCGAACGCGACCTCGCCCGGCGCGCCGGGCTTGGGTGGTTCGGGAAGAACACGAACCTCATCAATCCCCACATCGGCTCGTTCTTCTTCATCGGGGCGTTGTTCGTGGACCTCGAGCTCGCACCGGATGCGCCGTTCCAGGCGGACCGCTGCGGGCGATGCACGCGGTGCATCGACGCCTGCCCGACCGATGCCATCGTGGAGCCGCGGGTGCTCGACGCGACGCGGTGCATCTCGTATCTCACGATCGAAGCGCGCGAGGGGATGCCGGAGGAGCTGAGGGGACGAGTGGGGGCGCTCGTCTACGGGTGCGACATCTGCCAGGAGGTGTGCCCGTGGAACGTGCGGTTCGCGCGGGAGCTGGCGGATGGTTCGCCGTTCGCGGCGAGAGAGGTGATCGCGGGGAAGGGTGCGCGGGCGCTCGCACGGGAGATTCTCGCGATGTCGCAGGAGGATTTCGCAGCGGAGTTCAGGCGATCGCCGATGAAGAGAGCCAAACTGCGGGGGCTCAAGCGCAATGCGGCCGTGGTGCTCGCCAACGTGGGCACCACGGAGGACGTCGACGTGCTCACGCGCGCGCTCGCTGATCCCGAGCCGCTCGTGCGCGAGCACGCGGCGTTGGCACTCGGAAGGATCGCCGACGACAGCTGAGCGAGTCGCACGACACACACGGGATGCTTCCGGAGCGCCGCGCCGCGGTCAGCATCTCGCTCAATAGAGGTGAGCATCGCGTAGCGCACCATCTTTGAGCGCGTACATGGCTGCGAGGATCTCTCCCCGGTCTCTCGCATCCGCGTGTCGTCGTGCGTCAGCTCGATGATCGTCGGATCGTCGCGCTCGACGAAGCGAATGTCGCGCGGTCCGAAGAGTACGGCTCCTCGCATCGTCGATCTCCTTCACCCCTCGTACTGCTCGTCACTCACCGTCCCCATCCACTCGATGGCCGTGCCGTCGAGCGATTCCTGAATCGCGATGTGCATCATCGCCGTGGTCGGCGATGCGCCGTGCTCGTGCGTGTCGACCTGACCTCCCACGCGCGGGTCGGCCTCGCCATATGCGCTCGAGCGCAGAAACGCGCCTCGATGCTGCGCTCTAGTCGTTGCTCTCGGCTGCACGAAGCTCCTTCACCGTGCGATCGAGCCACCGGCGCAGGCGATCGTGGCGCTGCGGGTCGGTCGGATCGGCCGGGAGCTGCCCGATCCGCAGGCGCAGCTTCCACGGCTTCACCAGCTCGTGCGCGAGTAGCGCTCGGACGAAGTCGCGATCTTTGTCGCGGTAGGCGACCAACTTGCTCGCTGCCAGGTCATGCGCCTCGACACACCACCCGGTGTTCTCGCGCGTATTCTGGTTCCGCAATCGCACGACCCGCCGCTCCCACCCCTCGGGCAGGATCGCGGTCTCGAGCGGCACGCCGTGCACGTAGAAGCCGTGCGTGCGATGGAAGTCGGAGTCCAATCCAAGGATGGCATCGATGAGATCGACCTTGTCGACGGCGTGCTTTGGCGCCATGTCCGCCTCGGCGGACTGTCGGAGCGCCTCGGGTGCATCCGGATACTGCCCGAGGATCGCCTGAGACCCGAAGACGATCATCTCCGTGTCCGCAGTCAGATCGCACGCTGCCCTGATCGCGTGCTCGAGCTCCTCGCGCGTCACGTGTCCCTCCCACGACGCCTTCGCTGATTCGCTGTCGCCCCGAGGAGCGCCGCGCGCTCTTCGTCAGTGAGCACGCCGAGGAACGGGAGCGTCTGCCGCAAGCGGGTGGCGCGCTCGCCGCGGTCGACCAAGAACCGCCGCAGCCGCATCGGTGACGCCGTGCGGAGGAGCCGTCGCCACTCCTCGAGCTCGTGTCGCTCACGCGGCGACGCATCGGCCAGCCGGCGCTCCACGAAATCCAGCGCCCGGGCCACGAGGGAAGGATCGCGCTCGAGGCGCTCCGCGATCGCCGCGGCGGTCGCGAGCGCGCGCTCATCGAGCTCGGCGTGGGTACGTACCCGGTGCGTCGGCTTCTCCTTGTCCTTGGCCAGAAAGGCAGCGGGAGGGAGCCCCGCAATGCTGCGGGCACTCCGCAACCTCGCGTCCCAGACAGGGTCTTCAGGAAGGCGACTCGCCAGGTCCGCCGGCGTCGTCCCGACGACATCGATGGTGACGTCGAGCTCCTGCTCCAGCCCAGCGAGACGCTCACGCAGGTGGTCGATCGTCTCTCGAAGGTTCCCCGAGGAGCTCACCACGCGGATGAGCAGTGGTTCTCCAGGCTCATCGGTCTCCGTGGCGACGGCACCTTCGAGCCAGACGGCAATGGGCTGCGGCGAGAGCTGTCCGACCGCGCTTCGGATACCGTCCATCACCGCCTGCGCGCGCCGGCGCTCCGCTTGAAAGAGCGCCGTGATCGCAGACGCGAGCGGGTGCGCTCGCCGCAGGGCGTAGCGGGACGCCCTGGCTTGACCCTGCACTGCCACGATACCGGCGTCGAGGAGCATGCCGAGGGCACGACGGGTCGAGGTTCGCTCGAGACGCGCAGCCTCGGCCAAGGCCCCGACGCCCATCGGCGAACGGGCCGTGGAGAGCACGCGAAGCAAACGCACCGCCCCCTCGGTGCCGAAAATGTCATTCAGAGGGGCGCGCAGTGCGCTCTGGCGCTGTGCAGGCGGGCGCATGGGAGCTTACGGCCGGACGGGAGTGTGTCAGCTCGCCGGATATCGTGCGAACCACATGCGCGCTGACTGGTGCGTATACGCTCTATTAGATGCTTATATGCCTCACTAAGATGATTATAATCCTCACGACTGCACCAGTCAACACCCATCCTGGTCTCCTCTCAGGCGGCGGGGATGGCCTCCGAACGCCTCGGCCTGGCCGTGAAGCATCAGGGGGGAGACATCACCCCCGACTCTGAAGCTCTGATTGCACCAGCCTCGCGCCGCCGCGGTCCCACGACTCTCGCTCCTCTCGATAGCGCCGTTCCGCCTCCCGCTTCACCAGCCGCCGGAGCGACAGTCGAATGAGCAAGATCCCGGGCGAGAACACCGCCCAGTACCGCCGGAACCGGGCCCGGGCCTCCGTGTCCGTCGTGGCGACACGTGTCTGCTCGTGGAACAGCGACGCATCGGGCCCGAGCGGCTCCGCCGCGAGCACCGTCACGAGCTTCACGAACCCCGGACGATCGAAGACGCGAAACTCGTCCGCCGGCACGGGGTGGAACTCGACGTCTCCGTGCCACGGTTGCGTGACCGTCCCGAGCACCACCACGCGCCCCGGCACCTCGGCAAGCACACTCCACCCCAAACGGCGCATCTGCGTCACGATCCCACCGGGGAGCCAACCGCCCCCGCCGCGCGCGCCCATGAGCCGCTCGCGCGCGCGGACCATCGCGCGCGCCACGGCCGACCGCTGCATCCCCATCTCCGTCGCCACCGCGAACGTGACCTCCGCCGGCGCGGCCACGTACACGTCGTGGGCTTCGTCCACCTCGTACTCCGGCAGCCACCGATCGGCGAGCTCGCCAGCCCGGCGCCCGCGACGGATGTGCCCGGAACGCGCCCACGTCACGGCCGCCCACCCCGCCCAGCCGAGCAGCACCCCCGCGGTCGCGGCCGCCACTCCCCGTCCGATCACCTTCGTCGTCGACATGCCGACCGTCCTGCTCC
>JADGGM010000262.1 GCA_019689955.1 Gemmatimonadaceae bacterium | reverse complement strand
CCCCTCCCCTGGCTTCCGAGGGGGGCGCGTCGGCATCATCCCCGCATGCCGGAGCTCCCCGACATCACCATCTACCTCGAGCAACTCGCGCCGCGCGTGCAGGGGCACGTCCTGGAGCGCGTCACGGTGACGAACCCGTTCGTGCTGCGCTCCGTCGACCCGCCGCTCGCGCACGCGGAGGGGAAGCGCGTGGTGGCGCTGCGGCGCATCGGGAAACGTATCGTGCTCGGTCTCGACGGGGGGCTCTTCCTCGTCATCCACCTCATGATCGCCGGGCGGTTGAAGTGGCGCGCGCCGGGGGGGAAGAAGCCGCCTGGGAACGCGCTCGCCGCCTTCCAGTTCCCGACCGGCGTGCTCACCCTCACCGAAGCCGGCACCACGCGGCGCGCGTCGCTCCACCTCGTGGCGGGGGAAGACGCGCTCGCGGCGTTCGACCGCGGTGGGCTCGAGGTGCTCGACGCCACGCTCCCCGCCTTCGCCGCGCGCCTCACCGCGGAGAACCACACGCTCAAGCGCGCGCTCACGGACCCGCGCCTCTTCAGCGGGATCGGCAACGCCTACTCCGACGAGATCCTCCACCGCGCGCGGCTCTCCCCGCTCCAGCACACCGCGCGTATGAGCGCGGCGGAGATCGAGCGGCTCTACCACGCGGCGCGCGACACGCTCACCGACTGGATCGCCCGCCTGCGCGCGGAGGCCGGCGACGAGCTCCCGGAGCGGGTGACCGCGTTCCGCGAGGGGATGGCGGTGCACGGGCGCTACCGCCTCCCGTGCCCCGTGTGCGGTGCCCCCGTGCAGCGCATCCGCTACGCGGCGAACGAGACCAACTACTGCGCGCGGTGCCAGACCGGCGGACGTCTCCTCGCCGACCGCGCGCTGTCGCGCCTGCTCAAGCAGGACTGGCCGCGATCGATCGACGACGTGGAGTGACGCCGCGCCGCGCGCGCGGCGCTCAGCGCGCGAGCCCCTCCACTGCGGCGACGTCGTAGTGCGTCACGTGCGGCTCGAGCTCGAGGAGGAAGTCGCGGTCCTCCGGGTAGTAGCGCGCCGCGGTGACGTCGTCGCCGGCGAAGCGGCGGATCGCGTCGAGGTCGTCCCAGAGGGTAAGGAGGAGGAACTCCGTCTCCCCACCCGCGTCGCGTCGCAGCACGAAGACGCCGCGGTTTCCCGGGGTGGCGCGATAGTCGGGGACCCCGGTGCGGTGCAGGTACTCGAGGTAGCGGTCGCCGTCCGCGGCGAGCGTTCGGCCTTTCCAGATGCGTGCGATCATGACGGGCGCTCCGTGCCGCGGACGTGCGCGCGCGGCGCGATCAGGTCGGTGGACCGCCCCCCGGCGGGGCGCCGTTCCCCGGCATGCGGCGCATCCCGCCGCCGCCGGGCCCGCGCTCCTGGTAGGGGCGGAAGGGCATCTTGATGCTCTGCGGCACCTTGGCCCACTGCTCCGGCGTCAGCACGTGCTCCGCCTGCTTGATCGCCTGCGCCGCGAGCCGCCGCGCCGCTTCGAGCCTGGGGCGCAGCTTCATCCCAAGGTACTGCGGGTCGGGGTTCGTCGTCGAGGCCTGCGCCAGCGTGGCCGCGAGCGAGTCGAGGATCGGGTCCGCGGCGGTGTGGAGCGAGTCGCTGAGCGCGTGGAGCCGCACGATCTGCTCGTCGGTGAGCGCGAGCCCCACGGAATCGTTGATCGCGATGATGCGCGCGAAGGGGTCGGGGACGGCGCGCGCCATGCGCGCGCGGAGCTCCTCGGCCGTGGGCGGCGCGCCATCGCGGCCGCCGCGAAGGACCATGCGCATGTTCTGGCGCGCGGGGTCCGACCCCAGCGTGAGCCGCGCCTGGATCGCCAGCTGGAACGGGATGCGGAAGGGCGACCGCGTGCCGGTCGCTGCGCCGAAGTGCTCGTTCACCGAGTACTG
This sequence comes from Gemmatimonadaceae bacterium, assembly GCA_019689955.1. Taxonomy (GTDB): domain Bacteria; phylum Gemmatimonadota; class Gemmatimonadetes; order Gemmatimonadales; family Gemmatimonadaceae; genus JADGGM01. The sequence goes on along the minus strand of JADGGM010000262.1, from coordinate 3,401 downwards.
GAACGTGCCGGTGCTCGCGTCGAAGCCGCGCACGTAGAGCAGCGTGCGGTCGGGGAACGCGGGCTGCCCCCAGCCGTGCAGGTGGTCGGCGCCGTGGAAGAGCTGATCGAGCCCGGCGAGCACGTTCAGCGCCTGCACCGACACCGTGAGCCGCCGGTCGAGCCCCAGCGTCGAGGGCTTGATGTTGAGCTGCATGTCGAGTGAGCTCTGCCACGGCGACGCGCAACTGTTGCGGGCCGCGATCGTCCCCATCTGCGCCTGGAGGCAGGAGCGCACGCGCGCCGGCGCGGACGCGAGGAGGCGCGCCATCCCGTTCGCCACCGCCGTGTCGGCGGCGAGCGCGGGGGAGAAGATGAACGCGCGGTCGTTGGCCACGCCGTCGCCGTTCACGTCGCTCCCCACCATGGGCGTGTACGCGGGGCCCGACATGAGATGCCCGATCGCGGTGATCTCGAGCGCGGTGGTGAGCGGGTAGGTGAGCGAGAGCCCGAAGTTGTGCGTGCGTTCGAGGTCGCTCCGCCCCCACTCGGCGACGTTCGGGTTCCCCGCCGTGGTCCCGCCGAACGCGCCGAAGCCGTTCGCGCCGAAGCCATACGCCTGGTCGCGCGCGTGCGTGTACGTGTACGACGCGTTGAGCAGGAGCCCGCCGAAGGCGAAGGTGTTGAACGTGAGCGTCGCCTGCTCGGTCTCGGAGTGGAGCGTGGAGGTGATCTCGTTCACGCGCCCGAAGTCGGGGTCGCGGCGCGAGTCGCGCTGCGAGAGCACGCCGGTGAACGGGGAGATCGCCCCCGCGGCGACGTACACCGGGCGGTTCCCCTCGTTGGCGAGCGTGAACTGCGGCGTGGCGTTCAGGTTCAGATCGATGGTCCCGGTCTGCGCCACGCCGCGCGCGTACGACGCGTCGAGCGCGAGGGTGTAGCGCCGGAAGAAGCGGTGGCTCACGCCGAGCGATCCGCGCCACGCGCGCGGCGCCTGGAAGCCGGGGGCGATCACCGCGACGTTGGGGAGACGCGAGACGGCCGAGTCGGGGCCGGCGCACTGCGTGGGGATCGCGGACGGGTCGGCGAGATACGCGCCCCAGTCCGGGACCGGCGCGAAGGGACCGATGCAGACGATCTGCGTGCTCCCCGTGGCCAGCCCGTTCGCGTCCGCGGCCTGGGCGAAGAGCTGCGAGAGCGCCTTCCCGCGGAACTCCCCGAACCCGCCGCGCACGAGGGTCGTGGGCGGGAGGCCGTCGGCGGAGCGCACGAAGTACGTGAACCCCACGCGCGGGCTCAGGTGCACCTCCGACGGGAAGCGGTCCGTGCGCACGCCGAACGCGGAGTCGACCGCCGCATTGTACGCCGGCGCCCCCGGGTGGCGCGACCCTTCGAGCCGCGCACCGAGGCTCAGCTCGAGCGACGGCGTGGCGCGCCACATGTCGCCCAGGTAGAGCGCGCCGTTCTCGGTCTGTGCGCTGCGGTCGGTGGAGGAGAGCGTGCGGGTGAACGACGTCGGGCGTCCAGCCTCGAGGTCGGCGAGGGAGTTGAAGGTGAACGTCCCCGCGGCGTTCGGGTGCGTCTCCGCCGTGGACTGATCGCGGTTGTAGAGTGCACCGAGCTTGATGCGATGGCCCCCGTTCGGCGAGAGCCAGGAGATCTCGTCGCTGATCTCGACGAGGCTCGTGCGGCTCGCCTGCGGGAGCGACGGGCTTCCGCCGAGCTGCAGTGTGGAGACCGCGTTCGTGCCATCGTCGAGCGCGGACTGGACCACCACGCGCGCGTTCGGGACCGCGAGGTACGGATCCGCGTTGCGTCGGTTCCCCGACCCGTAGCCCCGGAGCTCGTTGATGAACGAACCGAATCGCGACGTGAGCGCGAGCATCCCACCGCCGCCGGTGGAGCGGAGATCTCCGCCCGTGGACGGGAGCGCGAGCGGGGAGACGCGTCCCCCGTCCTGCGACTGCCCGCGCCAGTCGCCGCGGAGCGTGAGCGTGTGCAGCTCGCCGATGTTGTAGTCGAGGCGCACGAGCGCCGTCGCGTTGTCGGTGGAGCGGTTCATGGGCGCGCCTGCAACCACGCTCGGGATCCCGTAGCCGCGCGCGATGTCGAGGAAACGCTGCACGGAGTCGCTGTTCGCGCCCAACTGCTGGAACGTCGCCGGCGACGCCGAGAGGAGGGAGAGGACGTCGTCGGAGCGGAGGTTCACCTGGAAGGCGCCGAAGAGGAAGAGCGTGTTCTTCTGCAGCGGCCCGCCCGCTCCCGCACCGAACTGATTCTGCGTGAACCCTTGCGTGAACGCCGAGTTGGGGAGCGCGCCGAGCTCGAGGGAGCGCGATCGCAGCGAGTACGTCCCCGCGCTCTGGAACACGTTCGTCCCGCTCCGCGTCGTGGCCGCGACCTCGCCCCCGGTGAACTGCCCGCGCGCCACGTCGTACGTGCTCGTGATCACGCGCGTCGACCGGATCGCCTCCGAGGGGACCGACCCCGAGCCGAAGCTCAGGCCGTCGAGCGTGATCTGGTTCTGGTTCGTCGGCTGGCCGGCGACGGAGAACGCGGCCTCCGTGGAATCGGTGGCTGCCACACCCACCACCCCGGGGGCGAGCGTGGCGAGCGCGTTCAGGTCCCCCGGATCGATCGGGAGCCGGTTCACCAGCCCCGGCGGGAGCGATTGCCCGGTACCGCCGGGCTCCTGCCCCTGGCGCGGCGGCTGCCGTCGCCCGCGTACCGTCACCGGCGCCAGCGTGGCGACGGTGTTGCTCATGCTCACGTTCGTGATGAGGCGGTCTTCGTCGGCCTGCCGCTGGACCGTGAGCCGTGCGGGGGCCATGCCGAGGTAGCGCACCGTGAGCTGGTACTGCCCGCCGCCGTCGGGGAAGACGATGGTGTAGCGCCCGCGCGCGTCGGTGGACGTGGTGCGCGTGATCCCCGTCTCCGTGGACATCGCCTCGACGTGGGCGCCGGCGAGCGGCTGACTGTCCGGCCCGGTGATGCGGCCGGTGAGGATGTCGGTGGTCGATCCGACCTGCGCGTGCAGCGCGGCAGGGAGGAGGAGGGGGGACGCGAGCGCTGTCAGAAGGAGCAGCGTGCGGCGGATGGTGAGCATGCGGGAGTCGTGTGGGTCGTGAGGCGCTCAGTACGATCGGCCTTGGCGGTGCTCGGTGGCGTGGCTGCGGAGCCAGCTCTGCCACTCGGTGTCCAGCTCATCGACATGATGTGGGCCCACGGGGGCATCCTCGAGCGCTTGTTCCACGGTCGCGCCGTCGGCGAGCCGGTCGGCCAGATGGCCGATGAACGCCGGCCCCTCGCGCTCGGCGAGGAACTCCGCGACCGCGTACGATTCGGCCCGGAACTGCATCCAATCGGGCATCGGGCCCGCAGGGCGGCGCATCATCGGGCCGCCCGGCCCGCCGAATCCTCCCC
>JADGGM010000261.1 GCA_019689955.1 Gemmatimonadaceae bacterium | reverse complement strand
GCGATGGCGATCGCCCCCGCGCCCACGCACGCCCCTATTGCTGAATCATACAGCCCCGCGAAGGGGGAAGTTTCATTCGTGAAGAGGGCGACGGCGCCCATGAGGAAGGCCCAGAACAGGCCGAACGCGGTGAAGCCGTCGGGGATCACGTAGTCCGACGCGTCGGTGAGCATGATCCCGAGGAGGACGGTCCCGAAGACGGCGATGCGGAACGCGGTGAGGGTGACGCCGTACTGCACGACCACGGCGAGCCAGCCGAGTGCGACCACCAGCTCCACGAGCGGGTAGACGACGGAGATCCGCATCTTGCACCCGCGGCAGCGGGCGCGGAGCGCGATCCAGCTCAGGAGGGGGATGTTCTCGTACCACGCGATCGTGTGGCCGCACCCGGGGCAGCGCGAGCGCGGGGCGACGACGGAGAGCTCCTTGGGCCACCGCGCCACGCACACGTTGAGGAAGGAGCCGATCAGCGCCCCGAACACGAAGGCGAGGACCCGTGCCGAGGTCGGGTCGAGGGCGTCGAGGAAAGGCGTCACGACTGGAGGTAGTAGAGGAGGATCCCCGCGGCGACGGCGACGTTGAGCGACTCGACGTCCGGGGCGGTGGGGATGGAGACGCGGCGGTCCGTGCGCGCGAGGGCGTCGGCGGAGAGGCCGCTCCCCTCGTTCCCGACCGCGAGCGCCAGCGCCGCGGGGGGCGGCACTGCGTCGAACCGCTCCCCCGCGCCGTCGGCCGACCAGAGCGGGATGGCGCGGTCGCGCAGGAACTCGTCGAGCGCAGCCCACGTACAACTGAGGGCCGGCCGATGAAAGAGCGCACCCATTGCGCTACGGACGACTTTGCCGTTCCAGAGGTCAACCGTCCCCGGCATTGCCAGGGTGGCCGCGACGCCGAACGCGGCCGCGGTGCGGAGGAGAGTCCCGACGTTCCCGGGGTCCTGAACGCCGTCGAGGACGAGGAGGCGGGGACGCTCCGGGAGGGTGAGCGCCTCGAGGCGCCACGAAGGCACCTCGCCGATCAGGAGGACCCCTTGGGGGGACTCGGTGGCCGCGGCGCTCTCGAAGTCGCGCTCGCTGACCTCGAGGAGGGGGATCCCCCGCTCGGCGAGCATGGCGCGGAGCGCCGCGCCGCGGGGGGAGGCGCCCAACGACGGGCTCACCAGCGCCCCCCGCACCACGAGCGGGGAGCGGAGGAGCTCCTCCGCCGCGCGCACTCCTTCGGCCACGAACAACCCCTGCCGCTCGCGCGCCCGGCGGCGCTGGAGGTCACGGGCTAAGGTAAGTAGCTTCACTCAGTTAGTTGGTGCACGACCCGATGGGCGGCCCGGGCGGTACGCGGCCGGGGCCAACAGGAGAGCACGCATGAAACGGTTCATCATCGCCGCCGGTCTGCTACCGGGGCTCGTGGCGTGTGCTACCATCTCGACGCAGCAAGAGGTGCAGATGGGAGAGCAGTACGCCGCGCAGATCAATGCCCAACTGCCGATCATCCAGGATCCCGAGGTCAACCGCTACATCAACGTGCTCGGCGACTCGATCGCCAAGCTGTCCGACGACCGCAATCTCGATTGGCACTTCTACGTGGTCGACAGCAAGGAGGTGAACGCCTTCGCGGTACCGGGGGGCTTCATCTACGTGAACCGCGGGCTGATCGAGCGGGCGGACAAGATGGACCAGCTCGCGGGGGTGCTGGGCCACGAGATCGGGCACGTGACCAACCGGCACACGGTGAAGCTAATGGAGAAGCAACAGGGCGCCAACGTGGGGGTGGCGCTCGGGTGCATCCTCACCAAGGTGTGCGAGAACCAAGCGACGGGGGCGCTGATCAACCTCACCGGGAACGCGGTCTTCGCGAAGTTCAGCCGCGAGGACGAGGCGGAGGCCGACGAGAGCGGGGTTCGCTACGTGACGCGCGCCGGGATCGACCCGCGCGGGATCCCGGAGATGTTCCAGAAGCTGATCGACGAGCGCGGGTCCAAGCCGGCCGGGGTGGAGACGTGGTTCGCCACGCACCCGCTGGAGGAGGACCGGATCGCGGACACGCAGGCGATGATCAAGAAGATCGACCCGGCGATCCTGGCGACGCTGACGCAGGACAGCCCGAACTTCCAGGCGTTCAAGGCGCGCGTGAAGTCGCTCCCGCCGACGCCGGCGCCGAAGGGAGCGAGCGGGTCGCGCTAGTCGCGGATCCCCACGCGCGCGTCCTTCACGCGCGCCAGCAGCTCCTCGGCCGCGGCGGTGTCCTCCGGCACCACGCGCATGATGTCCATCGAGAGCGCGAGGGTGTACCCCGCGTCCACGTGCTCGGCGTTGTACTGGTCGAGCCGGAGCTGGAGCCGGGCCGTGACGGCGGCCGCAGCATCGTCCCCCGCGTCGAGCATCAGGACCGCGAAATCGTCGCCGGCGAGGCGGGCGATGACGTCGGAGGCGCGGAAGGTCGCGCGGAGGACGTTCGCGACCCCGACGAGCGCGCGATCCCCCTCGTCGCGCCCGAAGCGGTCGTTGATCGTGCGGAGCGCGCAGACGTCGATCCGCGCCAGGAGGAGCCCGCGCGTCCGCTGGACGAGCTTCAGGTGGTGCTCGCTCAGCGCGACGAAGCCGCGGCGGTTGTACAGGCCGGTGAGCTCGTCGCTCAGCGAGAGCTGCTGGAGCGTGGCCTGCAGCCGCTGGCGCTCGATCGCGTAGCGCAGCACGCGGGGGAGCACCCCCGGAGCCAGCTCGTCGCGCGTGAGCACGTCCTGGACGCCGGCATCCAGCGCCTGGACCTCGATCCGCTGGTGCGTCTCGGCGTCGGTAAGGATCACCACCGGGATCTCGGGGGCCTCGATGCGCGCGCGGACCAGGGTGTCCAGCGCTTCCTCGGGGGAGCCGACGATGTCGACGAGGAGCACGTCCACCCCGCCGGCCGCGAGGCGAGCGAGCCCATCCGCGGGGCGGAGTGGCCGCTCGACGGCGACGAAGCGTGGGAGCCCCGTGGTCCGCTCGGAGCCCAGCGCCCGCACGATGGCGTCGGAATCGGTCGACTCGCCGGAGATGACGAGAACGGTGGTCTGTGCGGTGTCGGTGGGCATGGCGAGGGAGTACGAGGGTCGGACGTTGAGAAGACTGACGCCCCCGGGCGGCGGTCACGTGGCGGTTGTTCGGGTCTCGGGGGCGTGACATGTTTCTGCGATGCAGATCGCGCTCACGATCGCGGGCTCTGATTCCGGCGGGGGCGCCGGGATCCAGGCGGACCTCAAGACCTTCCACCGCTTCGGGGTCTTCGGCACCTCGGTGATCACCGCCGTCACGGCGCAGAACACGCGCGGGGTGACGGGGTGGGCGGCCGTGCCGCTCCCGATCATCAAGGGTCAGATCGACGCCGTTGCCACGGACCTGCGCCCGGCGGCGGTCAAGACGGGGATGCTCGCCGACGCGGCGGTGGTGGGGGTGGTGGCCGAGTCGCTGCGCGCGCACGCGCTCGTTCCGTACGTCCTCGATCCCGTGATGGTGGCGACCTCCGGCGACCCGCTCCTCGAGCCCGGCGCGGTCGACGCGATCCGGCGCACGCTGCTCCCGCTCGCGCACCTGGTGACGCCCAACCTCGACGAGGCGCGGCTCCTCACGGGGGACGACGTGTGCGACCCCGCGGGGATGGAGCGCGCCGCGCGGCAGCTCGTGCGCGAGGGGGCGCACGCGGCGCTCGTGAAGGGGGGGCACCTCGCGGGAGACGAGGTCGTTGACGTGCTGTTCGACGGCCGCGACGTGCGAGCGTTCCGCCGGCCGCGCATCGACACGCGGCACACGCACGGCACGGGGTGCACCCTCTCCGCCGCGATCACGGCGCACCTCGCGCTCGGCCTCCCCCTCGCTGCGGCCGTGGAACGGTCACTCGACTACGTGCACCGCGCGATCGCGACCGCGCCGGGGTTGGGGAGCGGGCACGGGCCGCTCAACCACTTCGCGTGAGCGCCGGCGCGCCCCGCGCGGGTCAGCGCGGGAGACGCCGCACGAAGTCCGTCATCAGCCGCACGAACGCGTCCGCGACGCGCGCCGACGTCGCGAGCACGTCGGCGTGGCTCAGCGGCGCCGCCGCGATCCCCGCGGCGGGGTTCGTGATACAGCTCACCCCGGCCACGCGCATCCCGAGCGCGCGCGCGGCGATCACCTCGGGCACGGTCGACATCCCCACCGCGTCCGCGCCGAGGCGCTCGAGCATGCGGATCTCGGCGGGGGTTTCGTACGAGGGGCCGAGCACCGCGACGTACACCCCTTCCACGACCGGCACGCCCACCGCGAGCGCGGCTTCGCGCAGCAGGAGGAGCAGCTCCGCGTCGTACGGCGCGGACATGTCGGGGAAGCGCGTTTCGCCATCGCGCACGGGACCGACGAGGGGGTTGCGCCCGGTGAGATTGATGTGATCGCGGATCAGCATCAGGTCACCGGGGCGGAGCGTCCGGCGGATCCCTCCGGCGGCGTTGGAGACGACGAGCACCCGCGCCCCGACCGCGTGCGCGAGGCGCACGGGGAGCGCGACGGTGGCAGCGGCGTGCCCCTCGTACAGGTGCACGCGCCCGGCGAAGGCGAGCACTTGGGCACCGGCGAGGCGGCCGGCCACGACGCGCCCCGCGTGGCCGGCGACGGCGGAGGGTGGGAACCCGGGGAGCTCGCGGTAGGGCACCTGCACGGGGTCCTCGATGTAGTGCACGAGGTCGCCGAGGCCGGAGCCGAGGATGAGCGCCGTGCGCGGCAGGCGCGTCCCGAGCCGGGCGCGGAGCACCTCCGCCGCCTCGGCGACGGGCGCGGAGGGCGCGGCGGGTGCGATCGGGTCCGTCACTGGCGGGCCGTGAGCGCCTGGATCTCGCGCCGCGCGTCGTCGATCAGCACGCGGCGCTCCTCCCAGGGGAGGAAGGCGCTGGCGAAGCCATTGAGCGCGATTTCCGCCAGCTCGTTGAAGGTGAAGCCGAGGTGGCGCGCAGCGTGGAGGTATTCCTCCGTGAGCGTGGTCCCGCTCATGAGGCGGTTGTCCGTGTTGAGCACCACGTTCATCCCGCGCTCGAAGTAGCGCCGCAGCGGGTGCATCTCGTAGCTCGGCGCCGCGTGCGTCTGCACGTTGCTCGTCAGGCAGATCTCGAGCGCGATGCGGCGGTCGTTGACGTACTGGGTGAGATCGGGGTCCTCGAACAAACGCGTCGCGTGCCCCAGCCGATCGGCCCAGCAGTCGTAGACCGCCTGGCGCACCGATTCCGCCCCGGCCCCTTCCCCCGCGTGCACCGTGAGCGCGAGATCGTGGCGCCGCGCGTAGTCGAACGCCGCCGCGTGCGCGCTCGCCGGG
>JADGGM010000260.1 GCA_019689955.1 Gemmatimonadaceae bacterium | reverse complement strand
GGTTCGCTACGTGTCAGCGAGCAAGAGCCCGAGCGCTACCCCCAACGGAAGGAGCAGCGCGAGGTTCGCAATGGAATCTTGGGGTCGCAGTCGCCACGATGATCGTGCGCCCGCTCTCCTGCTGTTGTGCCGGCGCAACATGCCGTGGCGCATCTCACCTCGCATCGCCGAGTGGCGGGCTGTTGCGGCCGGATTTGCGCATGCTATGGCGATTTGCCCCCGCTGCCGGCGTGTTGGCGATGGGGCGCGCCCTGGCACCCTAACTGCAACACGCGGCGAGCGAACATGAACGGCACATCTTCTCCAGCGGTCCGGCGCCACCAATGACGACGCCAGCACGCGCACAGATAGAACACATCTTTACAGTCGACGTGGAAGAGTACTTCCAGGTCGCAGCGTTCGAGCGGATCGTTTCCCGCCACGAGTGGGGGACTTACCCCAGCCGAATCGAGCGCACAATAGAGACACTACTCGATCTTCTCGCGCTCTATGGCGCCACCGGCACATTCTTCACGCTCGGGTGGATCGCCGATCGATACCCCTTCCTCGTCCGCCGCATCCATGATGCCGGGCACGAGGTGGCCTCGCACGGCTACTGGCACCGCCGTGTCGACACCCTCTCCGTCCGCGAGTTCCGCGACGACGTCCGCGCCTCCAAGGCGGTCCTTGAGCACGCGTGCGGCGCCCCGGTAACCGGCTTCCGCGCACCGAACTTCTCGATCAAGCCCGGCGGCGAGTGGGCGTTCGACGTCCTCCTCGAAGAAGGTTATCGCTACGACTCGAGCCTCTTCCCGATTCGCCGCCCTGGATACGGGTACCCGAGCGCGCCGCCGGTGCCCCACCTCATCCATCGCGCCAGCGGCTCGATCTGCGAGCTCCCCCCAGCCACCACGACCTGGCGCGGCATCCGCATCCCCGCCGCGGGGGGCGCCTACCTGCGCCACTTCCCCTTCGCGATCATCCGTCGCGCCTTCGCGGAGCACTCCGCCAACGGGATCCCGGCCACGCTCTACATCCACCCCTGGGAGCTCGATCCGGAGCAGCCGCGGATGAACGTGCCCTTCCCCACGAGGCTCCGCCACTACGGTGGGCTCGCGCGGACCATCCCCCGCCTCCGCCGCCTCCTCAGTGAGTTCCGCTTCACGTCGGCCGCGTGCGCGCTCAAGCTCGAAGCGCCCCTCCAGCCGTTGGCCGCCAAGGTATCGAACGCGGCCGATTGACGATGCACGTCGGCCCCTTCACCGGCGCGCCCGCCGAGTGGGATGACTTCGCCCAGTCCGCCCCAGGGTTCACCCACTTCCATCGTATCGGGTGGAAGACGGTCATCGAGCGCGTCTTCGGCCACGAGTGCATCTACCTCGCAGCGCGCGATGCGGACGGCCGCTTGGCCGGGGTCCTCCCCCTGGTGCGCGTGAAGAGCCTGATCTTCGGGCACTACCTCGTCTCCATGCCCTTCGTCAACTACGGAGGTCCGCTGGGGAACGAGCCCGCCGTACGTGCGCTGGTGGACCACGCGACGTCGATCGCGCGCGCGAGCGGCGTGCGCCTCCTCGAGTTGCGCAGCCGCACCCCGCTCCCCGTCGCGCTCCCGGTCTCGCACCGCAAGATCACGGTGGTGCTCGACCTCCCAGAGCGCGCCGAGCTGCTCTGGAAGCGCCTCGACGCGAAGGTGCGGAGCCAGGTGCGCCGCCCGCAGAAGGAGGGGATCACCGTCCGCTTCGGCCACGATCAGGTCGCCCCGTTCTTCGAGGTCTTCGCGCGCCACATGCGCGACCTGGGCACCCCCACGCAGTCGCGCCACCTCTTCGAGACGATCGCCGAGGTCTTCCCGAACGACGCCTGGTTCGCTTGCGCCTACCTCGGCGACCGCCCGGTGGCGTGCGGGTGCGGCTTCCGCTGGGCGCGCGAGCTCGAGATGACGTGGGCCTCGGCGCTCGTCGAGTTCAAGCGCCTCGCCCCGAACATGCTCCTCTACTGGAGCATGATGGAACGCGCGATCGACGAAGGGCTCACGCTCTTCAACTTCGGCCGCTGCTCCCCGGGGTCCGGGACGCACCGCTTCAAGCAGCAGTGGGGCTCGCGCGACGAGCTGCTCTGGTGGTACGGCGCCTCCGACCGCGATGGCGCGACCACCCCGTCGCCGAACGACGCGAGCTACGCTTGGGGGCCGCGCCTCTGGAAGCGCCTCCCGACCCCGGTCGCCACCGCGCTCGGACCGCGCATCGTCCGCTACATCCCGTGATCGGCCGGCGCCAGCTCCCCGTCGCCTCGCCCGTGCGGGCGTCCGCCCTCGTGCGCGCGGCGTGGCCGGCGTTCTGGCGGAGCGCTCGCGGCCGCCGCGCGCTCGCCGCCGAGCTCCGCGAGCGCTACGGCGCGCGCGGCGCCCTCCTCACCGACAGCGGAACGTCGGCGCTCGTGCTCGCGCTCCGTCTCGCCGTCGGCGGCGGGGAGGGGAAGACGGTCGCCTTCCCAGGGTACGCCTGCGTCGATCTCGCCGCGGCCGCCCGCTTCGCGCGCGTACGGGTGCGGCTCTACGATCTCGACCCCCGCACCCTGGCCCCCGACCTCGACTCGCTCGTCGCCGCGATCGCGCGCGGGGTCGATGCGATCGTGATCGCCCACCTCTACGGTTTCCCGGCGTACACACCAGCGCTCGCCGCGCTCGCGGCACGCCACGGGATCCCGATCATCGAGGATGCGGCGCAGGGCGCGGGGGGGCTGATCGACGGCACCCCACTCGGCGCTCTCGGCGCGCTCTCCGTGCTCAGCTTCGGGCGAGGGAAGGGGACCACCGGCGGCCACGGCGGCGCGCTCCTCTGGCGCGAGCCACGGTTCGATCAACCCGCGACGCACGCGGCACAACCGCTCTCCAGGCCGCGGCGCGGCTGGGGGGACCTCGCCGCCGCCACCGCACAGTGGGCGCTCGGCCGCCCGGCGCTCTACGGTATCCCCTCCGCGATCCCCGCCCTCCGGCTCGGCGAGATGGTCTACCACCCCGCGCACGAGCCGCGCCCGCTCTCCGCGGCCGCCGCCTCGCTCGTTCGCCGCGCGCTCGTCGCCGCGGACCGCGAGGTCGTGATTCGCCGCCGGAACGCCGCCGCCCTCGAGATCGCCGCCGAGGAGGGGAGCGACATCCAGACCATCCACCCCGTCGCCGGAGGGGAGAGCGGCTATCTTCGCTACCCGGTGGTCGATGGCGGCGTGCGCGACGAGCGCCCGGACCTCGGCGTGCTCCGCGGGTACCCGCGGACCCTCCACGAGCAGGCGGAGCTCCGCCCGGTCCTCCACCCCGGGGAGCCCCCAACCCCGGGAGCCACGGAGCTGCGCCAAGGGCTCTTCACGGTCCCGACGCATTCCATGGTCACGCGCCAGGACATGGAGAAGCTGATCGATTGGCTCCGCGTCCCCACGCGCCTCCTCGTCCCCGTGCACGCCGATGGGAAGCGCGGCGTGCGCCACCCGCGCATTGCCTTCCGGAGAGCACACAGCAAGTGACGATGGTGGATCTCGCCGAACCCGGCGTGCTCGGCCCCCAGGTGGGGGAGTACCGCGCGCCGCGCACCCAGCGCCCGCTCCGCATCGTGTACGTGTGGGACGCGGACTACCCGTGGGACGTGCGCACCGAGAAGATCTGCGCCACGCTCACCAGCGCCGGGCACGACGTGCACATCGTCGCCCGCAACCGCGCCTGGCGCCCCACCGAGGAACGGCTCCCGGAGGGGACGGTGCACCGGATGACGCCATGGCGATGGCTCGGGCAGCGGCTCGACGCCGCGCTCGGCTTCCCGGCGTTCTTCAGCCCGCGCTGGTACGCGCTCCTCGACCGCACCGTGCGGCAGGTGCGCCCGCACGTCCTGATCGGGCGCGACATCCCGCTCGCGCCGACCACGATCTGGGTCGGGCGGCGGCACGGCGTGCCGGTGGTGCTCGACGTCGCCGAGCACTACCCGGCCATGATCCAGGTGATCTACGAGACGGGGCGCCAGCGGGCGCTCGACTACATCGTCCGGAACCCCGCGGCGGTCCGCGCCGTGGAGCGGTACGCGGTCCGCCGCGCCGACCGCAACCTCGTGGTGGTGGACGAGATGGTGGACCGGCTCGCGGCGATGGGGGTTCCGCGCGACCGGATCGACGTCGTCTCGAACACCACGCCCCGCTCCCGCGCCGAGCCAGAGCCCCCGCGGCGCGACCGAGCGCCCGGGGCGCCGATCGAGCTCGTCTACCTCGGCAACCTGGAGGTCGCGCGCGGGATCGGAGAGCTGGTGGACGCAGTGGCGCTGTTGCGCGACGAGGGGCTTGCCGTGCGGGCGCGGATCGTCGGGAAGGGGCGCGACGCGGAGCTGTTCCAGGCACAGGCGCGCGACCGGGGGCTCACGGCGGCGCAGATCGAGTTCCTGGGGTACGTGGACCGGGACACGGCGTTGGCCACGGTCGAGGGCGCGGACATCGGGGTCCTCCCGCACCACTACAATGATTCGTGGAACGCCACGATGCCCAACAAGCTGTTCGACTACATGGCCGTCGGGCTCCCGGTGGTGACCTCGCACGCGAAGCCGTGCGCCCGGATCGTTCGGGAGACCGGTGCCGGTGAGGTGTTCGAGGCGGGAGACGCGCGCTCTCTCGCGGACGCGATTCGCCGCCTGGCGTCCCCCGCCGCGCGCGCTGCGTGTGGGGCGGCAGGGCGGCGCGCGGTCCTCGACCGCTACAACTGGGAGACCGAGACGGGCGTGCTGGTCAGGGCCATTGAACGCGCGGCCAACGCCGCGAGCCAAGCGCGCTGAGGGTCCGCCGCGCGCCGATCGCTCTGGCCGGCCATCAACGGCGCCTAGGGCGCCATGGTCGACGCATGGGCCGGGCCTGCCGAGATCGCGTGGAGCGCTGAGTGTTGTGGTTGACTGACTACACAGTCAGCCGACTCTTCCTGCCGGTTCGGGGCGGTTTCGTCCACCGGCACGGTCCGGTAATCTACCCGCACGCATTTGGCCGGCGCTCCGGTGGAGCTGGCCATCCGGCAAGTTCCTGAAAGTCCCGCGCAATACGTCCTCAGCAGTTCCAGCAAGTCCTCTCCACCAAAATCGAACGGCGCGATCGCTTGGGCCAAGGGCCCGCGACAAGGGCAAACTCGCCGAAAGGCGGGGACGCAAAGCCACGAAGCTACAGCATGGCGCTGGGGCCATGCCACGCTGGTCGGGTTGCCGTGGAAACTCGAGGTCACCAGACGTGCGCATCCGAGCTCTTCCTCTCGCGACCCTTGTCGCGGCCCCCCTCGCTTTCGGCACCGCCTGCTCCGACGACAACACCCCCCCCCGGGCGCGTATAAACAT
>JADGGM010000259.1 GCA_019689955.1 Gemmatimonadaceae bacterium | reverse complement strand
CATATCGTCGCCAGCGTCAGATGTGTATAAGACACCGGGGGAGAAGGGGGGTCACGCCGGGTGTTCCCGGCACGAGCCACCGTCCTGGCAAGGAGCATGCGTCGCCTTGACGATGTGTTTCCCGCGAGGAGCAGTTCATGAGAGCTCGATCGTACCGACACGCCCTCGCCGACAGCGCGCTTCGCACCGCACTCTTCGACCCCGACACGGGCCTCCCCAACGCCGCCTACTTCCAGTTGATCTGGGATTGGGAGCTCCGCCGCGCCGAGCGCGGGGAGCCGCGGCTCCGCATCGCGCGGCTCGCGGTCTCCGGCGGCGACGAGAGCTGCCGCCGCGCGCTCGCCCAGCAGCTCCCGCTCGTCTTTCGCCGCTCCGATTTCATCGCGATGCACGATGCGCGGACGTTCGAGCTCCTCTTCTCGGCGCTCGACCACGACAAGCTCGAGGTGGTGCGCGAGCGCGTGGAGGACATGGTGCGGCACCTCAACGAGAAGCTCGCGCCCGCCGAGCCGCTCGTCGTCGGCATCGATGCCATCGACGCGGGGACGGACGACCGGTCCGTCGCGGAGCCCCCGCCCCCGCCCAAGCCTCGCCGGGCATCGCGGGCGAGGCGCACGAGGTGAGCGCACGGGCGGGGCAGGGCGAGGGCACATGCGACGCGAGGGGAGCGGAACCGCTCCCCTCGCGTCGCAAGGTCACCGGCCCCACGGCGTGCGCTCAGCGCCAGTGCCCTTCGATCCAGTACCAACCGTGGCGATCGTGGGCCCAGTGTCCCGGCACCCACGTGTGGTACCCGCGGCGGACGACCACCCACCGGCCGGGGACCCAGACGTACGCTCGGCCGGTCCACCGGTAGTACCCCTTCACCCAGACGTGCCCCGGGCCCGGCGAGACGGTGACCACCTCGACGCGCTCCGCCGGCGGCGCCACGCGCACGTACACGCGCCGCGACGTCTGCGCCGAAGCGCAGGCCGCCGTGCCGAGCAGCACGCCACCGAGTGCGAGCATCGTGAGGTAGAGCTTCATTCGCTGTAGCATGATGTCGAGCCTCCGCGCCCCTGGGGCGCTCCTCTCAAAAACCGTCCAACCACCTGTCGGCGGCGCGTGCATCGCGCCGCTCTGTCTGGTGGACGGCGGAGGCGAGCCGGCGTTAATGGCCCGGATCAGTCCCCTCGCTCCCCCGGCGCACCGTGCCGCATCGGCTCGAAGGCATCGGGGCGCCCCTTGAAGATCCGAAAGAGATACCGAAGCGATGGCAGGAGGACGACCGCCCCCACCGCGAGCCCCCACAGCGTGAGGTGCAGCGTACGCGGCGGGGCCGCCGCCTCGCGGATCGTGAAGGTAGGTGGCAGGAGATACGGGAACTGCGCGACCGCCCACCCCCAGAGGATGAGCGTCACCTGCGCCGCCGCGGCCACGCGGGCGGCGCGAAAGCGGCGCGTCCAGAGCGCCCAGATCGCAGCGAGTGCCGCGAGCCCCGTCGCGACGTGGAAGGGGAGCGCCCATGGCGACCCCATGAGCCCCGCCGTCACGCGCGGCGCCCCGCGAGGCGAGAGCGCCAGCACGCCGAACGCGACCACGAACACCGCGAGCGCGGTCGCGAGCGCGCGCCGTCGGAAGTCCTCCTGGAGTGCCGGGTCGGGCTCTGCCTCGACGGTGAGGTAGACCGCCGCCAGAAACGCGAACAGCGCGAGCGCGAGCACCCCGACCCCGATCGTGAACGGCGTGAGCCACGGCGCGAGGAACACGGTCGCGAACCCGTCTCCCGTGCCCGCGCGCAGCCGGGTGAACGCCTCCCCCGCCCCACCCGACGCGACGGCGCCGATGCTGATCCCGAGGAGCATCGGCGTCAGCGTGCTCGCGATCGCGAACGTGCGCCCCCAGCGACGCTGCGTGGCGTTCACCTCGCTCCCGTACGTGCGAAAGGTGAACGCGGAGCCGCGCATCACGATCCCGATCAGCATGAGCGCGAGCGGGATGTGCAGCGTGATCCCGAGCGCGGCGAACACCGGCGGGAAGCAGGCGAAGAGGAGCACGACCACGAGCACCAGCCACACGTGGTTCGCCTCCCAGATCGGCCCGATCGCGTGCGTGACCAGCTCGCGCTGCGCCTCGCGCCGCGGGCCGGAGGCGAGAAGGTCCCACACCCCGCCACCGAAATCCGCGCCGGCGAGGAGCACGTACGCCGTGAGGGCGAGGAGCATGATCCCGGCAACCGCGGTGGCCGCGGTGAGCAGCGGCTCCGTCACACCACGATCCCGGCGCCTTCCCCAGCCGGCGCCCGCTCTGCGATGCGGGGGCTGCGCGCGACGTGCTGCGAGAGCATCCACACGACGATCGCGCCCAGCAGGCAGTAGAGCGCCGTGAACACGGCGAACGGGACCACCAGCCCCGGCATCGGCGTGACCGCGTCGGCCGTGCGCATCACCCCGTAGATGATCCACGGCTGGCGTCCGACCTCGGTCACCGTCCACCCGGCCTCGATGCAGATGAACCCCATCGGCGCGGCGAGCGCGAGCGCGCGGAGGAGCCACGGATCGTCGGGGAGCGCGCGGCGGCGCCACGCGGCGACGATGGCCCACGCCGACACGAGCGCGATGTAGGTGCCGAGCCCCACCATGATCTGAAAGGCGACGTGCACGATCGGGACCGGCGGCCAGTCCTCGCGCGGGAACGCGTCGAGGCCGCGGACCACGGCGCGCGGATCGTGGTACGCGAGGAGGGAGAGCCCGTACGGGATCTCGAGCGCCCAGCGCGTGGTGCGCGCCGCTTCGTCCGGGATCCCGCCGATGCGGAGCGGCGCGCCACGCTCGGTGCGGAACTGCCCTTCCATGGACGCCAGCTTCACCGGCTGCACCTCGGCGGTCATGCGCCCGATCACGTCCCCCGAGATCGGCTGCACGAGCGCGGCGGGAGCGCCGACGATGAGCGCGACCGCGAGCGCGCGCCGGTGGAAGGCGTTGCGCCGATCGCGGAGGAGGAGCGCGGCGTGGATCCCGGCCACCACGAGCCCGGTCGCCGCGTACGCCGCGAGGAGCATGTGCAGCACCTCGGGGAACGCGGCGCGATTCCGCATCGCGGCGATCGGATCGATGTGCGTGGGGACGCCGTTCACGATCTCGAACCCCGCGGGGGCATTCATCCACGCGTTGGCGATCACCACGAACAGCGCCGACGCGGCCCCGCTCACCGCGACGATCGCCCCGGCGACGACGTGCGCGCGCGGAGGGATTCGGTCCCAACCGTAGAGGTACACGCCGAGGAAGATCGCCTCGGTGAAGAACGCGAACCCCTCGAGCGAGAACGGCATACCGATGATCGCGCCGGCGTAGCGCATGAACTCGGGCCAGAGGAGCCCGAGCTCGAAGCTCAGCACGGTGCCGGAGACGGCGCCGACGGCGAACAGGATCGCCGTCCCCTTGGCCCATCGCTTCGCGAGCTCCAGGTACATCGCGTCGCCGCTCCGGCGCCACCGCACTTCGGCGATGACCATGAGCAGCGGCATCCCGATCCCGACGACGGCGAAGGTGATGTGGAACGCCAGCGACATCGCCATCTGCGAGCGCGCGGCGAGCACATCGCTCATTACATCGCCTCGAATTCCAGCGCAAAGTCGACCACGGGCGCGCCGTGCGTGAGCGGGGAGATGGCGAGGCGGTCGACCCCCGTCGCGGCGAGCTCGCGGACCGCGTCGGGGCCGAACGCGCCCGAGATCTCGGTGAGCACGCGTCCGCGCGCGACCTCCACGCACTCGCGAAGCTGCGCGGGGTTCAGCGCATCGAAGGTCACCACGTCCGCGCCCGCGTCCATGGCGGCGCGCACGTCGGCGGCCGAGCGGCAGGCGACGCTGATCGACGCGTCGGCGGGCGCGAGCTCGCGGGCACGCCGCACGGCGCCGGCGATGTCGCCGCTCATCGCCGCGAGGTGGTTCTCGCGGATCTGGACGCGCGCGGCGCGGGCGGCGGACGTGGAGCGGCGGTTCCCGGCGCGCACGGCGTAGCGCTCGAGCGCGCGCAAGCCGGGCGTGGTGTTCGGGCCGTCGCAGATCTCCACGCCGGTCCCGTACGCGGCGCGAACGTAGCGCGCGGTGAGGGTGGCCACCCCCGAGAGGCGCTGCAGAAAGCTGAGCGCGACCCGCTCGGCCGAGAGCATCGCGCGCGCCAACCCCGAGATGCGGAAGATCACGGAGCCCTCATCGACCTCGTCTCCGTCCTCGACGTCGACGCGGATGGCGACGTTCGGGTCGAGGATGCGGAATGCCGCGATCGCGAGCGGCACGCCGGCGATCACCCCCGCGCGCCGCGCGACGATCGTGCCGTGCGCGCGCCGCGTCGAGACCACGCACGCGATCGCGGTCACGTCGCTGAACGCGCCGTCCTCGTGCAGCGCGGCGCGCACGCACGCATCGAGCTGCCGCGGCGAGAGGGGGAAACCGAGTGGATCGTCGGTGGCGACTGGCGTCCCTTCGAGTGGTGTGACGGCGCGGGAGGTGCGGCGTTGGCCGGCGCGCCGATCCGCGAGGCGCCGCTCGGCCGGCGGCTGCTGCCCACGGTTGGCCAGGGGTCGCTCACCGGGGAAGCGGGGCTCCTCCGGCGTGCGGAACTCGGGGATGTTCATGCGACCGGAACCTCCTGCCCACACACGGTGGGGGAGCAAAAGTGGCGTGTTCAGGAACGCTCCGCAACCAGCCCGGCCACGAGCGCCGCGCCGGGTAGGAGCGCGAAGGGTGTTTCCGCGCTGCGTCCTGCAAGAGGGAGACCGGCTGCCCCACCGAAGCGGGGACGCCGGTACGGCGCCCTTCTTGCGGCCGAACGGTCGTGTCTCGAACGCGGAGGCCAGTCGGATGCGAGGACACAGCGTTGCCCGCGAGGGGGTGATGGCCGGGATCATCGGCGCGACGGCGGTTGCCGTCTGGTTCCTCATCGTCGATTCCGTGGGAGGACACCCGCTGTACACGCCGCGGGTCCTCGGCACGGCGCTCTTCTCCGTGCTCGGCCCCCTCGGCACGGAGGGGCCTGCGGTCCACATCGTCGCGTACACGATCTTTCACTACGCCGCGTTCATCATCGTCGGGGCCATCGCCTCGGTGATCGTGCACTGGGCGGAGCGCGAGCCCTCGGTGCTCGCCGGGCTCCTGATCCTCTTCGTGGCGTTCGAGCTCGGCTTCTACGGCTTCACCGCCATGCTCGCCGACTGGCTCCCGATCGGTGCCCTCGCCTGGTACCAGGTGGCCGCCGGGAACCTGATCGCCGCGGCGCTCATGGGGATCTATCTCTGGCGCGCGAACCCGGCGCTCACCCGGGAGTTTACCCAAGCGCTCGACGGACGCGAGCACGGCGCCTGAGCGCGAACGGGGCACCGCCCGCGCCGCGCCGTACGCGAC
>JADGGM010000258.1 GCA_019689955.1 Gemmatimonadaceae bacterium | reverse complement strand
CGCCTCGATCCCCGACCCGCCCCCGGACCGCGACGTGATCCTCGCCTGGCCTACCCCGCGCGCCATCCACCAGCTCGCCGGGAGCCCGTCGCCACGGATCGCGAGCGCGATGCTCCCCGAGATCGAGGCGCTCGTCCCCGAGGTCCAGGGGCACGTCGTGCGCGCTCGGGTGTATCGCTTCGATGAAGGGACCCCGCTCGCCTCCCCCGGGTTCGCGGCGGACCGCGCGCGCGGCCGTGCGCTCGCCGAAGGGATCTCCGCGCTCCCGGTGGCGCTCGCGGGGGACTACCTCACCGCGCCGATGATCGAGGGCGCGGTCGCGAGCGGAGAGCGGGCCGCCGAGCTCCTCGCACATCGGCTGAGCCCGGGGGCACACCCCCTCGATTCTTAGCGCGCCCGCGCCTATCTCTATACTAAAGGAGGCCATCGCTCCTCGTGCGGGGGCGCGCATTGGGACCATGCCAACGCTGACGATCAACGGACGCGAAGTCACCGTACCGCAGGGCGCCACCATTCTCGACGCCGCCCGGTCCCTGGGGGTCGACGTCCCGACACTCTGCTGGTATCCGCAGCTCCCGATCGTCGGGAACTGCCGCATCTGCCTCGTCTCCGTCGCCGGGAGCCCGAAGCTCGTCCCGGCGTGCGCGACACCGGCCGCCGACGGTCAGGTCGTCACCACCGAGTCGGTCGCCGCGGTCGAGAATCGCCGAGGCGTCCTCTCGATGCTCCTCGAGCGATACCCGGTGCACGACATCCCCGACGGCGGATCCCGCAATGAGTTCGAGGCCCTCGTTCGCCGCTACAACGTCCCCACCACCAAACGTTCCCCCCTCCCGCTCCGCACCGGCGACGAACGCGCCGGCGATCCCCTGATCCAACACGACATGTCGACCTGCATCCTGTGCACGCGCTGCGTGCGCGCGTGCGCCGACATCCAGGTCGTGGGGGTGCTCGACGTGGCCCAGCGCGGGGAGCACGCGGAGATCATCGTGGGCGCCGACGGCAACCCCGAGCACGCCGGGTGCACCTGGTGCGGCGAGTGCGTGCGCGTCTGCCCCACCGGCGCGATCCACGACCTCATCCCGCTCGCCAAGTTGAAGGCGGAGTCCGCCGCGCAACCCGAGCGCACGGTGCGGAGCGTGTGCCCGTACTGCGCCGTCGGGTGCCAGATCGACCTCTCGGTGCGCGGCAACGACATCCAGCGCGTGCGGAGCCCGTGGATCGAGGAGACGACGCCGAACATCGGCTCGACGTGCGTGAAGGGGCGGTTCGGGTTCGACTTCGCGATGCACCGCGACCGGCTGACGAAGCCGCTCATCCGCCGCGGGTGGGTCAAGCGCGACGGCACGTGGCGCTTCGAGCCCTCCCCCGACGACGTGGCGCGGTGGGGGCGGCGTGGCGGCCCGTGGCGCGAGATCCGCGAGGAAGCCACCACGCGCAAGCAGCGGCCGAAGTTCAACCCGCTCCAGAGTCTCCGGCTCGCCGACGCCCCGCTCGGCGACCCGCGCGACCGCGTGGCGACGCCGAAGGAGTGGTACGAGCCCTTCCGCGAGGCGACCTGGGACGAAGCGCTCGACCTCGTCGCCTCGCAACTCGTCCGCCTCCGCGACGAGCGCGGCCCGAACAGCCTCGCCGTCTTCTCGTCGGCCAAGTGCACGAACGAGGAGAACTACGTGCTCCAGCGCCTCGTGCGCGGCGGGCTGTGGACGAACAACATCGACCACTGCACCCGGCTCTGCCACTCGTCGTCCGTGAGCGCGATGCAGCGCGCGATGAACACGAGCGCGGCGTCGGGCTCGATGCGCGAGGTGGAGCACGAGAGCGACGTGATCTTCATCCTCGGCGCGAACACGACCGAGTCGCACCCCGTCTTCGGCGCGGCGATCAAGCGCGCCCAGAAGCGCGGCGCGACGCTGATCGTCGCCGACCCACGCCGGATCGAGCTGGCCCAGCGCGCCGACATCCACCTGCAGATGCTCCCGGGCACCGATGTGGCGCTCCTCAACGCCATGCTCCACCACGTGCTCGAGTGCGGGCTGGAGGACAAGGAGTTCATCCGCACGCGCACGCACGGCTTCGAGGCGGTGCGCGAGGCGGTGGCCCCCTACACGCCGGAGCGGGCCGAGACGATCACCGGCGTCCCCGCCCACCTCATCCGCGAGGCCGCCGAGCGCTATGCGCGCGGGCCCAAGTCGTCCACGCTCTGGGCCATGGGGCTCACGCAGCACCACACCGGCACGGACATCGTGACCTCGCTCCTCAACCTCCTCCTCTGCTGCGGGATGATCGGGCGGTGGGGGGCGGCAATGATGCCGATCCGCGGGCAGAACAACGTGCAGGGGGCGAGCGACATGGGGGCGATCCCGATGTCGTACACCGACTATCTCCCTGTCACGGACCCGAGCGTGCGGCGCATGTACGCCGAGGCGTGGGGGGTGCCCGAAGAGCGGCTGTCGCTCACCGCCGGGCTCAAGGTGACGGAGATCGTCAAGCCCGAGAGCGGGGTGGTCGGGATGTACATCATGGGGGAGAACCCGATCATCTCCGACCCCGACGTGGCGCACGCGGAGGAGTGGTTCCGGAACCTGGAGTTCCTCGCGGTACAGGACCTCTTCCTCACGGAGACGGCGCGCTACGCCGACGTCGTGCTCCCCGGGAGCTCGTTCGCGGAGAAGACGGGGACGTTCGTGAACACGGAGCGCCGCATCCAGCTCGCCCACAAGGCGATCGATCCGCCGGGGGAGGCGCGTGCAGACCTCGACATCCTCATCGAGCTCTCGAACCGCATCGGGCTCCCCGCGCCCTTCGCCGACGCGAGCGCGGTGATGGACGAGATCGCCCGCGTGACGCCGTCGTGGCGCGGCGTGTCGTACGCGCGGCTCGAGGGGAGCGGGCTCCAGTACCCGGTCCCCGACGCCCAGAGCCCGGGCACGTTCTTCCTGTTCGACGACGAGTTCCCGACCGCTGACGGAAAGGCGACGCTCACGCCGGTGGAGTTCATGCCCCCGGCCGAGCTGCCGGACGCGGAGTACCCGTTCTTCATGAACACCGGGCGCCAGCTCTATCACTGGCACACCGGCACCATGACGCGCCGCGCCACCGGGCTCGACTCCCGCGAGCCGACCCCCACGGTGGAGATCAACGCGGACGACGCGCGCGCGCTCGGCATCGCCGACGGCGATCCGGTGCGCATCACCTCGCGCCGCGGTTCCGTCGTGCTCTCCGCGCGCGTCTCGCCGCGCGTGGCGCGCTCGCAGGTCTTCCTCCCGATGCACTACCGCGAGGCGGCCGCGAACCTCCTCACGCGCTCGGACGTGCTCGACCCGTACGCGGGGATCCCGGAGTTCAAGGTGAGCGCGGTCCGCATCGAGCCGGTGACGGCCGAGCGCGTGGAGGAGGGGAACGGGAAGCGCAGCACCGCACTCGGCGCGCGCCCCGCGGCGGCGGAGAGCTGGAGCGACTGAGAGGGCCCTCTCCTTCCCTCCCCCCGGCCAGGCGCCGAAAGGTGGCGGATCGTGTCGAATCGGCCGCGTCCCGCTCGACGCACAGGTAGAGCCGGGACGCGGCCGATTCGGCATTCGGTGGGCGATCCGGCTCCGAGACCATCTCCGATCGACAGCACTCACCAAGGAGCCACCCATGACCGCCACCACCTACTCCACGTCCCCCGCGGCCCGTGCGTCCGCCGTGACCATCTGGGCCGCCCGCATCATGATGACCGTCGCGGTGCTGTTCCTGGCGTTCGACAGCGTGATCAAGGTGTTGCAGACATCGATTGCCGTCGACGCGACGGTCAAGCTCGGGTACGCCGCGAGCGCCGTGGCGCTGATCGGGGCGATCGAGATCGTGTGTCTCATCGCCTACGTGATCCCGCGGACGTCGGTGTTCGGCGCGCTGCTCCTGACCGGATACCTGGGCGGTGCGATCGCGAGCCAGTTGCGGGCGGGGAACCCGCTGTTCAGCCACGTGCTCTTTTCCCCGTCTACGTGGCGTTGCTCGTCTGGGCCCCGCTGTATCTCCGCGACGCGCGCGTGCGCGCGCTCGTCCCGCTGCGCGGTTAACGGGCGCGCGGCCGGGGCAACGGGGCCCCGGGCTGGCATTTTGTATGCAATACAGTATCCTAAAATCCCCGCGCACGCCGGCCGCTGGTGGCGCGCGCGGGGGCGGATCGCGGCGCACTGGCTTTCTGGGGCCTGACGTGGCAGCTTTTTATGGATGTGCGCGATGACCGTGCACCACGTGGGTGCCGCGCGCATCGATCACCCTTCACGGGAGTGCATGACCGCGTGAGAGCGCTGGTGAAGGAGGCTGCGGCCCGGGGCTTTACGCTCAAGGATGTCCCGGAGCCGACGATCCGCGACGATGAAGTGCTGATCCGTGTCCGCCGCGCCGGTGTGTGCGGCACGGACGTTCATATCTATCAGTGGGATGACTGGGCCAAGGGGCGTTGCCGCCCGCCGTTCGTCGTGGGACACGAGTTCGCGGGCGATGTGGTCCGCGTGGGCTCGCTGGTGACGGACGTCCGCGTGGGGGACCGGGTGACGGCCGAGGGGCACATCGTGGATGGACGATGCCTGCTCTGCCGGACGGGGAACGCGCACGCCTGCACGCACACGAAGGTCATCGGGGTGGACCGCGATGGTTGCTTCGCGGAATACATCGCGATGCCGGCGACGAACGTGTGGCACCTGGACGACGACATCTCGTACGACATCGGGGGCATTCACGATCCGATGGGGAACGCGTTCCACACGGCGCTCACGGCGGACATTCCGGGGGCGACGGTGCTGGTGACGGGATGCGGTCCGATCGGGATCTTCGCGGTTGGGATCTGCCGCGCGGCAGGGGCGTCGCACATCATCGCGTCGGACGTGAACGAGACGCGGCTGGCGCTGGCGCGCCAGATGGGGGCGCACGAGGCGGTGCACCCGTCCGAGGTGGCGAATGCGGTGCGCCGGGCGACGGACGGGCTGGGGATGGACGTGGTACTGGAAATGTCAGGGGTGCCGACGGCGATCCATCAGGCGTTCGCGCTGGTGCGGCCGGCGGGACGGGTGCAGATGCTTGGGGTCCCGGCGAAGCCGATGGAGTTCGACTTCGCGACGGAGTTGGTGTTCAAGGGGATAACGGTGTACGGGGTCACTGGACGCCGGATGTACGACACGTGGCACCAGATGACGCGGTTCTTGCGATCTAAGGAATTCGATCCGACGCCGGTGATTACGCACCGGTTCCCGCTGGAATGCGCGGAAGAGGCTATTCGGGCCATCGAGTCGGGCGAGGCGGGGAAAGTCATATTTGAGATCGCGTGACCCCAGCCGACTACTCGCTAGGCCCTGCGATAGAATGATGCCTTCACACCTACGCCCCCTACTCCCTAACCC
>JADGGM010000257.1 GCA_019689955.1 Gemmatimonadaceae bacterium | reverse complement strand
GGGGAAGACCATGCTCGCGCGCCGTCTCCCGAGCATCCTGCCGGCGCTCGCCGAGCGTGAGGCGCTCGAGGTGACGGCCATCCACTCGGTGGCCGGACTCATCGAGCCGGGGAACCCTCTCGTTCGCGCCCGCCCGTTCCGCGCGCCGCACCACACGATCTCCGAGGCGGGGCTCATCGGCGGCGGGAACCCGCCGCGCCCCGGGGAGGTGAGCCTGGCGCACCTCGGCGTGCTCTTTCTCGACGAGATGCTCGAGTTCCGGCGCTACGTGATGGAGTCGCTCCGTCAACCCATGGAAGATGGCCGCGTCGTGATCGCGCGCGCGGGTGCGACCGTCGCCTTCCCGGCGCGATTCACGCTCGTCGGTGCGATGAACCCGTGCCCGTGCGGGTACGCGGGCGACGGGAGCCGCACCTGCCGCTGCACGGAGGGAGAGATCGTGCGCTATCGGAGCCGGCTGTCGGGGCCGATGACGGATCGCATCGACCTCCACGTCACCGTGGGCGCGGTGCCGGTTCGGGTGCTTGCCGACGCGCCCCCGGGCGAGAGCTCGAGCGCCATCCGCGAGCGCGTGGAGCGTGCGCGGGAGCGACAGCGGGCGCGCTACGCCTCGCTCGGCGGCGTGACGTGCAACGCCCGCGTTCCGGCCCGCTGGCTCGACGCGCACGGATGCCTTCGCCCCGACGCACGCGCGCTGCTCACGGCGGCCGCCGAGCGGCTGGCGCTGACGGCGCGCGGGTATCATCGCGTGCTGCGGGTGGCGCGCACGATCGCGGACCTCGACGGCGAGGCCGCCGTCGCCCCGCCGCACGTGGCCGAGGCGCTGCGCTACCGCGCGGCCGCGGAGGGCGGAGTCGGGCCAGCGTGAGCTCGAGGCCACCACCCCCGTCCCCGCGGCCGCCAGCGCAGAGGACCCGTCGGCTGCTATCGCTTCGGCTTTGCGCGCAGCGTGGATTCCGCCGGCGTGAGCCGGTCCAGCATCCAGTGGTCGATCCTGTACACCGTCCCACCGGTATCGGCACGGACCCAGACTGCGTTCGCCGTGGAATCGAACGCCAGGCTCGCGAGCGGCGCGCCTCCCTTGCCCATGAGCCGCGCGTGGCGCGTCGGGTGCGTGAAGTGCGCCGAGTCGGCCTGCGCCGGGGTGGCGATGCTCGTGGCCACGAGGTCGTGGTACGCGTCCAGGAGCGACGCCACCGCCGCCGAGTCGGCCGCGCCGGCGGAGCCGAGCGTCCACGTCGTACCGTTCCGCTGCAGCGTGTAGCGCGCCTTCCCGCGCTGCACCTCGACCGTGGTGACGCTCTCCGGCGCCACCGTGGCGATGCGCTTGTCGCGCCAGTCGGCGGCGTCGTGGCTGACCGCGTCGCCGAGCCCGCCGTGGAGCGCGTACACCGGCCTGCCGTCCGTTCGGCGGACGAACACGCCGCTGTAGTCCGACGTGTGGTTCCCCACGGTGAGGTCGAGCATCGTGCGCCCGCGCGCCTGGACGCGCACGCGCCGCGCGCTGTCTGCGTTGACGCCGAGGCGCGCGTAGGAGCTCGGCTGCTCCGCGACCAGCTCGCTCCAGGCCGAGGTATCCGTGAGCGCGGTGAGCAGCGAGTGCACGAGCATCGGCGACGCGGGGTGGCCGTTGACCGTCCACGTGCCGCGCGGCGTCCGCGCGAGCACCGCGGTGTCGCTCCCCTTCGTGAGGGCGACGGTGTCGACCGTCGTGGTGTCGATCTTCGGCAGCGCGAGCCGGCCGCCGCGATCGGACTCGGGGCGGCGCCCGAGCGCGAGCGCGCCCCACAGGATGAGCGCCGCCAGGAGCACGGCGCCGAGTCGAACGAGAGTCTTCGTCGTCATGCGGCCCTCACGGGCTGGGGCTGGATGGGACGATACGGCTCGCGCGTCCGCTGCCGGCGGTGCAGCAGGCGCAGCACGCCGGCGAGCGCGATGAGCGCGGGAACGCCGATCACGTTCACGTACTTGACGCCATCGCGCGTCCCGGCGCTCGTGAACGCGAGCGCGGGGGGACGGCGGTCCTTCGCCCGGATGGCGATCAGCGACTCGTCCTGCGCCAGCCAGTCGACGGCGTTGAGCACGAACGCGAGGTTGTCCGGCGCGTTCTGCACGAACCGGTCGGTGGCGAAGCTCTCGTCGCCGACGACGATGACGCGGCCGCGGACCGTGCTGTCCTTGGCGGCGCTCGGCACGACCTGCACGGCGAGGAGCTGCGGGGCGAGGTTGGTCTGCGGGTAGTCGCGCGTCGGGTCGATCGTCGTCGGGCCGGTCGCGAGGCCGGAGGCGCGGCTCGTCACCAGGAGCGGGGTGATGGTCCCCGCGACGGCGCCGGTGGTGTCGATGCTGCTCGGCCACATCACCAGCACGTCCCCCAGCTCCTGGTTCACCGGCGACTTCCCGGTGCTCTGCGCGCGCACGAAGAACGGATAGCGCTGCAACAGCTGCCCGAACGACACGCGCACGGGGACGACCGCGTTCGCAGCGAGGTCGTACACCATGTCACTGCGCACGGCGACGTGGAACGGCTTGAGCACCTCGTTCCACGCCACCGGGTGCGGGCTGGCGATCGGCACCTGCGGGGAGAGCTGCATCCCCGAGGCGAGCACCAGCGCGCTCCCGCCGCGCTCGAGGAACGCGCGGATGCGCTGCGCCGCGGCGGCCGGGAGCGAGTCCGGCGCACCGACGAGCACCAGCGCGGCGACGTCGGTGGCGGGCTGCGTGGTGTCGGAGAGCGAGATCGGCCGCACCTCGTACGATTTGCCGAGCTGCTGCTCGAGCTCCTGCACGCCGGCCGACGGATCGGTCACCTCGGCGATGACCCCGACCACCGGCTTCTTGGCGCGCGTCAGCGAGCGGATCGCGCTCGCGAGGCGGTACTCGAGGTTGTCGGTCTGCTGCACGAACGGGATCGCCTCGGTGCGCCCGCCGTACTGCACGGCCAGGCCGAGGTAGCCCTGCTTCACCTGCAGCTCCGACTGCCCGACGACGTTGAACTGCACCGGCTGGATGCCGAGGCTCTCCGCGTCGCGGCGCGCCGTCTCGTCCTTGGACGGGTCGCGCGTGACGACGCGGATCTTCCCGCGCCCCGCGGCGCGCAGGTCGCGCAGCAGGTCGTTCACGTCGCGCTCGAGGAGCGCGACGCTGGTCGGGAGCTCATCCGAGGCGAAGAGCTTGATGGTGACGATGTCGTCGAGGTTGCGGACGATCTGCGTGGTGGCCCGGGAGAGGGTGTAGGCGTGCCCGGGGGTGAGGTCGAGCCGCCCGCCGATGTAGCTCCCGAGGAGGTTGACGACGATGAGCGTCGCGGTGAGGAGCGCCACGCCGGCCCGGAGCCGCCGCGCCGCCCCGCCGCCGCGCGCGAGCTTGCGCCCGGCGAGCGCGCCGTACGCGAGCGCCAGGAAGATCCCGGCGAGCGAGGCGAAGTAGATGACGTCGCGCAGGTCGATCACCCCGCGCGCGATGCTCTCGAAGTGCGAGAGCACGCCGAGCCGCGCGGCCACGGCGCCGAGGAGCGGGGGCAGGCCGACGATGAGCGGATCGAGCCCGACGAGCACGAGCACGAACATCACCGCGGCGCCGGCGATGAACGCGGTGATCTGGCTCCGCGTGAGGCTCGACGCCCACACGCCGACCCCGGCGAGCCCCGCCGCGAGGAGCGCGGCCCCGACGTACTGGGCGACGATCGGGCCGACCTGCAGGTCCGCGCCGAGCGCCAGGCCGAAGGGGATGGGGAGCGTGAGCGCGAGGCCGAGCCAGAGGAAGAGCACCGCGCCGAGGTACTTTCCGAGGAGCAGCTCCAGCTCGGTGACCGGCTGCGCGAGCACGACTTCCAGGAGCCCGCTCCGCGCGTCCTCGGCCAGCGCGCGCATCGTCACCGCGGGGACGAAGAAGAGGAACACCCACGGGAGGAGCTGCAGCATCGGCCGCAGGCTCGCGACGCCGAAGACGTACGCCTGGCGGAAGAAGAGGAAGGCGTTGACTGCCACGAAGATGACCAGCAGCACGTAGCCGGTCGGATGATCGAGCAGCGCGCGCAGCTCGCGGCGCGCGATGGTCCAGATCCGGCTCATGCGGCCGCTCCCGAGGCGGTGAGCTGGCGGAAGAGATCTTCCAGGCTCCCGGCCTCCTGATGCAGCTCGTACAGCGTCCACCCTTCCTGCTTGGCCAGCGCGAAGATGCTCGGCCGCACGTCATCGCCGCCGCGCGTGAGCACGCTCAGCCGCACGCGGCCGTCGGGCGCGTCGTGCGGCTCCACGCCGTGCACGCCGGGGAGCTCGGCCAGCCGCGCGGCGACGTTTGCGCCCGTGGCCTCCACGCGGACGCGTACCCCTTCGGCCGCGCGCGTCACGAGCGCGTCGACCGTCCCGTCGGCGACGATGCGGCCGCGGTTGATGATGATGACGCGCGAGCAGGTGTGCTGCACCTCGGAGAGGACGTGCGTGGAGAGCATGACGGTGTGTTCGCGCCCCAGCTCGGCGATGAGGCGCCGGATCTCGACGCGCTGGTTGGGGTCGAGCCCTTCGGTGGGCTCGTCGAGCACGAGGAGGTCGGGGCGGTGGAGGATCGCCGCGGCGAGCCCCACGCGCTGGCGATACCCCTTCGACAGCTCGCCGATGGGGCGGTAGTACACGCCATCGATCCCGGTGGCGGCGACGGCGTTGTCGATCGCCTGCGTGCGCGCGGGTCCGGTGAGCGCGCGCAGGCGCGCGACGAAGTCGAGGTACTCGGCGACGAGCATGTCGCCGTAGAGCGGGTTGTTCTCGGGGAGGAACCCGATGCGCGCCTTCGCGGCGCGGCCGGCCTGGGCGAGCGGGACGTCGTCCATCGTGATGTGGCCGGCGTCGGGCTCGAAGTACTGCGTGATCATTCGCATGGTGGTGGACTTCCCGGCGCCGTTCGGGCCGAGGAAGCCGACGACCTGACCGCGGTCGATCGTGAACGACACATCGTCCACCGCCGCGATGCCGTTGAAGCGCTTGGTGACGCGCTCGAGGGAGAGAAGTGGCATGGCGTGCGCGGGGCACCCGGCGGGCCGGGTGTCCAAGGCGGAATGTTCTCTGTTGGTCAATCGACGAACGGCGCCGCGCGACCGGCGCGCCGTTGCCGCGGGAGATGAAGAGATTCTTACGCGATCATCACACGCGGATCACCTCGCTGTCGGGAGGGAGCGCACGCGTTGCGACGACCGGCCGGAGGGGGCCGCGCGCCGCGGAACGCGTCGCGTCGTTACACCCTGTTCCACCGTACTGGCGACACGCACCCCACACCGCGGCGCGCGGGCGATGTTGTGGGCGCGGCGTGCGCGGCGTGTGCGATGCGTGAGATTTCGACAATAACGCGTGCACCGCGCCGCGCCAACCCCTGCGGCGTGCGGCGCGGGGGGGGGCCGCGGCGCGGGCGGGGG
>JADGGM010000256.1 GCA_019689955.1 Gemmatimonadaceae bacterium | reverse complement strand
GGCGTGTCCACGGCGGGGCGGTGATAGCGGGGGCCGACTGCGCACCCGGCCGCGAGCGCCGCGGCCAGGGCGATCGAGAGCATGCGCCGCGTCATGGGCGGTGCTCCGGTGTGGTGGTGGCCGCGACGGCCGGCGCCGCGGCGGACTTTCGCCGGTGCCGGAAGCCGTGCTCGCTGAAGGATCGGATCTCGGCGAAGAAGAACGGGATGAAGAAGATCCCCACGAGCGTCGCGATGAGCATGCCGAAGAACACGCCCGTCCCGATCGAATGCCGGCTCGCCGCGCCGGCGCCGCTGGCCACGAGGAGCGGGGTCACGCCGAGGATGAACGCGAAGGAGGTCATGAGAATGGGACGCAGGCGCTCGCGCCCCGCTTCCACCGCCGCTTCAGCGATCGATCGCCCGCTCGCGCGCAGCTCGGTGGCGAACTCCACGATCAAGATGGCGTTCTTGGCGGCGAGGCCGATCACCGTAACGAGGCCGATCTGGAAGTAGATGTCGTTCGGCATCCCGCGCAGCAGGAGCCCCAGGAGCGCGCCGACGACGCCGAACGGCACGCCGAGCAGCACGGCGAACGGGATCGACCAGCTTTCGTAGAGCGCCG
Source organism: Gemmatimonadaceae bacterium (assembly GCA_019689955.1). GTDB lineage: Bacteria > Gemmatimonadota > Gemmatimonadetes > Gemmatimonadales > Gemmatimonadaceae > JADGGM01. The sequence goes on along the minus strand of JADGGM010000256.1, from coordinate 4,813 downwards.
CGAGCACGAGGAAGACCATCACGATCCCGAACGTCAGCACGATCGCCGACTGGCCGCCGGACTCGCGCTCCTGGAACGACTGCCCGCTGAGCGCGTAGCCGACCCCTTGCCCCGCATAGCGATCGCGGGCGAGCGTCTCGACGGCGTTCAGCATCTCGCCGGAGCTGTGGCCCGGCGCGGGGCTCGCGGTGACGAGCGCCGAGGTGAAGCCGTTGAACCGCGTGATGATGCTCGGGCCCCCGCGGAACTCGGTGGTCGTGAGCGCGGAGACGGGGATCATCTGGTCGCTCGCGCCGCGCACGTAGAGCCGGCCGATGTCCTCCGGCCGCACGCGGAACTGCGGCTGCGCCTGGGCCTGCACGCGGTAGGTCTTGCCGTACAGGTTGAAGTCGTTGATGTAGAGCGAGGAGAGCATGGCCTGGAGCGTCTGGAAGAGCTCCGAGAGGGAGACGCCGAGCGATTTCGCCTTCGCCCGATCGACCTGCACGTAGAGCTGCGGGACGTTCACGCGGATCGTCGTCGACACCTGCTGCAGCGCCGGGTTCCGGTTGGCATCGGCCACGAACTGCTGGGCCGCGGCGGCGAACCGGCGGACGTCGTTGATCCCGCGGTCCTGCAGGTTCATCTCGAGCCCGGCGGTCGTGCCGAGGCCCGGGATCTCGGGGAGGTTGAAGGCGAACGCGGTCGCGTCGCGCATCTGGAAGAAGTACCCGTTGGTCGCGGCCAGCACCGCGTCCACGTGCTCGCTCGCCTTGCGGCGTTCGTCCCACGGCTTGAGGCCGACGAAGATCGTGGCCGAGCTCGTCTGGCTCGCGCCCTGGATCAAGCTGAAGCCGACGAGCGCGAAGACGTGCTGCACCGCGGGCTGTTGCTTGAGATACGTCTCGATGCGTTGCACCACCCGCTCCGTGCGCTGGAGCGACGCGCTCCCCGGGAGCTCCACCGATACCACGAAGTACCCCTTGTCCTCGGACGGGAGGAACGCCGTCGGGAGGGAGCGATACAGGATGGCGCCGAGCACGATCGTCACGGCGAAGCAGGCGAACATCATGCGCGGGCGGCGGAGCGAGCGGTCGATGGTGCGGAGGTACCGGTTCCGGCCGCGCTCGAAGGTGCGATTGAACCACGCGAAGAAGCCGCGCTGCGGCACGCGCTCACCGGGCTTGAGCAGGAGCGCGCAGAGCGCGGGGGTGAACGTGAGCGCCACGATCCCCGACAGGACCACCGAGACGACGATGGTGATCGCGAACTGCTTGTACATCTGCCCGGTGATCCCGCCCACGAACGCCACGGGGATGAACACCGCGCAGAGCGCGAGCACGATCGCCACGAGGGCGCCGCTCACCTGGCGGATCGCGCGGTCCGCGGCCACGGCGGGGGAGACGTGCTCCTCGGCCATGTGGCGTTCGACGTTCTCGATGACCACGATCGCGTCGTCCACCACGATGCCGATGGCCAGCACGAGCCCGAACAGCGTGAGCAGGTTGGTCGTGAAGCCGAGGAGCCACATGCCGAAGAACGTCCCGATGATCGAGACCGGGACGGCGAGCAACGGCACCAGCGTCGAGCGCCAGTTCTGCAGGAAGACGAAGACGACGATCGTCACGAGCGCGAGCGCGATGACGAGCGTCATCACCACCTCGTGGATGGAGGTCGTGATGAAGGGGGTGGTGTCGAACGGGATCATCCAGTGGACGCCCGGGGGGAGGCTGCGTCCGAGCTCGGTGAGGCGCTGGATGACGGCGTTCCGCACCTGCAGGGCGTTGGCGCCGGGGCGCAGGTAGACGAGAATGCCCCCGATGGGTTTCCCGTCCACGCGCGCCTGGAGGTTGTAGTTCTGCGCGCCGAGCGTGACGTGGCCGATGTCGGCGATGTGCAGCACCGAGCCATCGGGGCGAGCGCGCACGATGATCTGCTCGAACTGCTTGGGGTCGGTGAGGCGCCCCTGCGTGCTCACCGGGAGGGTGAGCTGCGTCCCCTGAGGCGCGGGCTCCTGGCCGATCAGCCCTGCGGAGTTGGTGGCGTTCTGCTCGTTCACGGCGTTGACCACGTCGCTGATCGTCACGCCGAGCTGCGCCATCCGGTCGGGATCGAGCGCGATCTGCATCGCAAACTGGAGCTGCCCGAAGGTCGACGCGTCTCCCACGCCCGGGACGCGCTTGAGCTCGTCCTCGATATAGATCTTCGAATAGTTGCTCAGGTATTCGGCGTCGTAGCGCGGATCGTCCGACGTCAGCACCACGCCGAGGAGGATGTCGGTCTGCGCCTTCCGGACGACGATCCCCTGCCGGCGCACTTCCTCGGGGAGCTGCGGGGCGGCGAGGTTGACCTGGTTCTGGACGTCGACGGCGGCGAGGTCCTGGTTGCGGGAGATGTCGAAGTAGACCTGCAGGTTCATGCTCCCGTCACTGGAGCTGGTCGACTTGTAGTAGAGCAGGCCGTCGATCCCGGAGAGTTGCTGCTCGATGGGGGCGGCGACGGTCTGCGCGACCTGCTCGGCGCTGGCGCCGGGGTAGACGGCGCTCACCTGGACCACCGGGGGCGTGATCCGCGGGTAGCGGTTCACGGGGAGGTGCACCAGCGCGAACAGCCCCACGAGCACGATGACGATCGAGATCACGGCGGCGAAGATCGGCCGCCGGATGAAGAAATACCGGATCGCCTCGGTGTCGTTGGTCGACAACGGCCCGCTCATCGCTGCGCTCCGGTGAGCGGCCCCGCGCCCGGCGCGACCGGGATCGAGTCCATGCGGGTCGTCAGCGTCGTGTCCGCGGAGGGCTGGTAGACGGTCGCGCGCGCCACCTGCCCGGGCATGACTTTCTGCGTGCCGTCGACGATCACGCGATCACCGGCCGAGAGCCCGGCGTCGATGATCCACCACCCGCCGTCCCAGCTACTGGCGACGACGGTCCGCGAGGCCACCTTGCCGCTGTCGTCGAGCACGTAGACGTAGGCGCCGTTGAGCCCTTGCTGCACCGCGCGCTGTGGAACGAGGATGGCGCCGGTGCGTTGCACGCCCATGAGCTGCACGCGAACGAACTGCCCCGGCAGGAGCGCGTGCCCGGGGTTCGGAAACTCGGCCCGGAGCTGAAGGGTCCCGGTCACGGGCTGCAGCGAGACGTCGACGAAGTTCACCTTCCCCAGGTGCGGCAGCCGGCTTCCATCGGAGAGCAACGCGCGCACGGGGAGCGGGCCGGAGGGGAAGCGGATGCGCTTGGCGGCGATGTCGCGGCGCCAGCGGAGGAGCTCCTGGTCCGATGGGCTGAAGTTGACGTAGATCGGGTCGACCTGGTCGATGGTGGTGAGCAGGTCGCTCGGCCCGGAGACGAGCGCGCCGAGCTCCATCAATGCGCGCCCCACGCGACCGTTCACCTCCGCGCGGACCACGCTGTTGTCGAGGTCTTTCTTCGCCCGGTCGACCGCGGCCTCTGCGCTCTGCACCCCGGCGCGCGCCTGCTCGGCCGCGGTCTCGGCGTCGTCCACGTCGCGCTGCGCGACCGCGTGATCGGCGAGCAGGGGGCGCAGGCGCGCGAGGTTCCGCTCGGCGTTGGCGAGCGTCGCCTTCGCGTTGGCGAGCTGGGCCTGCGCGCTTCGGTATGCGGCCTCGTACGTGGTGGGGTCGATGCGAAAGAGGACGGCGCCCTTGCGCACGTCCGTCCCCTCGACGTACGGCCGCGCGACGATGACGCCGGAGACCTGCGCGCGCACTTCGATGTGCTTCGATGCCTCGGCCTGCCCCACGAACTCGTACTGCGCCGGCACCGTGCGTGGTTCGACGGTGAGCACCGAGACCTCGGGGGGCGGCGGCGCGTGCGGCGCGGCCTTGTTGCACGCGCTGACGGCCGCGAGCGGCAGGGCCAGCCCAACGGCCCACACGGCTCGACGACGCGCAAGGCGCGGCGCGCCTCGCCCCGGGCTCCGGGGGGATGATGCGGCGCCCTCGGCCCGTCGGGCGGTCCGGTGTGATGGGGGAGCGAGTCGGGAGAAGGGGAGACGAGCCATGCGTCCTTTTGATCAAGCGGTTGACCAGCTGGCGCGTGGCGACAGTCGAGCCCACGGCTCTGCGAGGACGGGCTCGCCGAGCCGGTCCTGGCGCGCCCACGGTTGCCGGTCAAGCTAAGCGGTGGCGCAGCGCTCGTCGATTCCCGGCCTGTGGGCAGGGCGCCTGTGGGCAGGGCACGCTCGCCGTTCTCCCTATCGTCGTGCTGGTTGAGGGCGGGCGATGACCGCGGCCGCGGGGGGATCGGCTCGTGGCCGCCTCCCGGTGCCGTTCGGCGGACGCGGCGCGCGGCGAGCGGGCTCGCACTGCGCGAGCAGAAAAGCGGCCTCGAGGCGCGCCCCGCAGCGGGCGGTCCGTTCACGATCGTCCCTGCGGCGACCGACGGCTCCCCATACAACGGGGTGGTCGCGACGCAGCCGTCGAATCCGCTGCAGGTGTGCACGGTGTCCGGCGGCGCCGGCACGGTGGCCGCGACGAACGGCACGAACATCGCCGTGAACTGCACGACGCCCGCCCCCGGCCCCAGCGGCTCGCTCGATCCGGCGTTCGGCGACCAGGGGCGGGTGTTCGCGGATCTCCCGGGCGGTGCCACCGCCATGGCGCTACAGCCGGATGGCAAGATCGTCGTGGCCGGCGGATCCAAGGTGCTGCGGTTCAACGCCGACGGGGACGTGGACCAGGGGTTCGGCAGCGGTGGGGTGGCGAGCCTCACCTTCCCCGACGTCCCGGCGGCGATCAGCAACCTGCCCCAGGGGATCGTGGTCCAGTCCGACGGGGCGATCGTGGTGGCGGGGTTCGCGCAGAGTGGGAGCG
>JADGGM010000255.1 GCA_019689955.1 Gemmatimonadaceae bacterium | reverse complement strand
GCACCACTCCGTCCGTCTCCCGCCGCCCCCCCGTCGCGCCGCGCGTTCCCCTCTCACGCGACCCTCCTCGTCTCGCAGCGCATGCCTCCTCAGATCTCCGTCGAGCACGTCTCCAAGCTGTACCGGCTCTTCGTCCGCGAGGAGCGCGCGCAGGATCTCACCGTCAAGCTCGCGCACGCGATGCTCGCCCCCGTGCGGAACCTCCGGCGGCTGCGCGGGCTGGATCGCTTTGCGGACGAGGCGGATCGGAGCGTCGTGTGGGCGCTGCGCGATGTCTCGTTCGACGTGGAGCCCGGGACGGTGGTGGGGATCATCGGGCGGAACGGTGCGGGGAAGAGCACGCTCCTCAAGCTCCTGAGCCGGATCACGCGGCCGTCGCGCGGGCGCGTGGTGCTGCGCGGGCGGATCTCGAGCCTGCTCGAGGTGGGCACCGGGTTCCACCCGGAGCTGTCGGGGCGCGAGAACATCTTCCTGAATGGGGCGATCATCGGGATGCGGCGGGAGGAGATCCGCCGCAAGCTCGATGCGATCGTCGAGTTCTCCGGGGTCGAGCGCTTTCTCGAGACGCCGATCAAGCGCTACTCCTCGGGGATGAAGGTGCGGCTCGCGTTCGCCGTGGCGGCGCACCTGGAACCCGACATCCTGGTCATCGACGAGGTGCTGGCGGTCGGCGACAGCGAGTTCCAGAAGAAGTGTCTCGGCGCGATGGCGGCGTTCGGCAAGAGCGGGCGCACGGTGCTGTTCGTGTCGCACAACCTGGCCGCGGTCCAGTCGCTCTGCCAGCGCGGGATCGTGCTCGAGCGGGGCGCGATGCGCTTCGACGGGGCGGTCGACGACGCGCTGGAGCACTACGTGCGGAGCCTCGAGGGCGACGGGTCGCTGGCGGCGGGGGAGGAGCTGGAGAGCAACGGCTTCGTGCTCGAGCGCCTCGACGTCACGAGCCTCCGGCCGGCCGAACCGCTCGAGGGAGGGAACGGCGCGGCGGCACCGGGCGAGCCGCTGGTGCGCAGCGCGTGCCCGTGCGTGGTTTCCTTCGCCGTGCGCGGGACGGTGGATCTCCCGTCGGTGATCGTGAACGTGTGGGTGTCCGGGGCGTACGGCGAGCGCCTGCTGCTCCTGAGCTCGCGGCTCGCGGGGCTCTCGCTGCGCGGGTTCGCGAAGCGGCTCGCGTGCGAGATTCGCGTGCGGCAGCTCATGCTGATGCCCGGGCAGTACCGGCTGAACGTGGCGGTCTTCTCCTCGAGCGGGGAGCGGCTCGCGGCGTGGGAGCACTGCCAGGTGCTGGACGTGCACCCCGATCCCGCGATGCCGCCGATCATGCTCCCGTCGGTCTCGGATCGCGGCGTGGTGTACGCGCCAGCGGAGTGGCACGTGTGCGCGGACACGGCATGACGCGACGGCCGCGGGTGCTGTACCTGTGCGGGTGGCCGATCGGCGCACGCGGCCAGGGGGCGGTGAGCTTCGTGTACGAGCAGATCGAGGCGCTGGCCTCGTGCGTCGAGGCGGCGTACATCGAGCCGCACTTCGTGTCGATGTGGAGCTGGCCGTGGCGGCGTCTCTCGGCGGGGGCGGTGACGCCGATTCGGGATCTCTGGCCGCGAGACGTCGCGGCGATGCGCGTGCCGGTGCCGCGGGCGCCGGTCCGGCTGACGGGGCACACGCTGCTCCGGGACATCGAGCGGGCGGGATCGCGCATCGCGGCGGCCGTGGCGCGGCACTGGGGGCCGGTCGATCTGGTGCACGCGCACGTCGTGCTGCCGGCGGGGGTGTTCGGCGCGTCGATCGCGCGGGCGCTCGGGGTGCCGTTCATCCTGCAGGAGCACAGCGGGCCGTTCGACATGCACCTCGATACGACGGAGAAGGTCGGCGCGGTGCGGCGCGTCCTCGACGCCGCGTCCGTGGTCGCCGTCGTTGGGCCCACCCTCGGCGAGCGCGTACGCGAGCTCGCCAGCCGGGCGGGGGCGATCTGCGTGACGCCGAACCTCGTGCGCACGGATCTCTTTCGGCCGCAGGCGATCCCACACGACCGCCGCACGCTCCGCCTGGTGACGGTGGGATCGTTGCATCCGGTCAAGGGGCTCGACGTGCTCGTGGACGCGGTCGCACGCCTGGTGGGGATGGGGCACGCGGTGGAGCTCCGTGTGGTGGGAGACGGGGCGCTCCGGCAGCCCCTTCTGGACCAGATCGCCCGCCTGCGCCTCGAGGGGCGAGTGCAGCTCGTTGGCGCGCTGCCGCGCGCGGAGACGGCGCGCGCGGTGGCGGAGGCGCATGTGTACGTGTGCGCGAGCCGGTGCGAGACGTTCGGGATCGCGCCCGCGGAAGCGCTCTCGGTCGGCCGGCCCGTGGTGACGACGCGCTGCGGCGGGCCGGATGCGTACGTCGATGCGTCCTGCGGCGCGGTGGTGCCCGTGGACCGGCCGGACGCGATAGCGGAGGCGGTGCTGGCCACGTGGGCGCGGATCGACGAGTTCGAGCCTGGCGCGCTGCATCGGCGGATCGATGCGCAGTTCGGCCTGGAGGCGTTTCGGGCGCGCATGCTCGGGCTCTACGACCGAGTACTCGGCGATGCCCGCGCTGCGTGAGTCGGCCGAGCCGACGAACGTGCCCGCCGCCCGTGAGGACCTGCTGGCGTATGTACTGCACGGTGATGCACGAACGCTCCCGCAAGCGCTCGTCGCGGCGGTGCACCAGAACCTCTTTCGCGGGCTGCTCGCGGGCGCGCTGCACGAATCGGGGATGGGGTACTGGTATCACCACGCAGCGACCGTGCAGGGGCGAGACTACGCGTACGACGAGCTGCTGCGCGCGCTCCTGCCCAAGCTGCACGGTACGTCGGCGAGCGAGGTGGAGTCGCTCGGTGCGCGACCCGCGCCGGGCGAGCTGGCGGCCCGTGTGCGCGACCTCTACGTGCTGTACCGGCGGCTCCTCCCCCCGGCGGACGGCCCGCTCCTCGACGCGCCCGCGCCGCAAGCCGAGCTACGCTGCACGCTCCCGAAGGCCGTTCGGCGGATGGCGCACGCCTTCGAGGGGCGGCAGGGGTTGCAATTGTTGTTGCATGGGAGCCTGGCGACGTGCGATGCGGTCGACTATAGCGACGTCGACACGCTGCTCATCGTGTCGCACGAGTGGCTGGAGTCCACGGAGGCGATCGTCGAGTTGCGTACCATCATTCGTGAGGCACAGCGATGGCTCGCGGCCTACGACCCGACGCAGCACCACGGGTTCATGCTCGTGACGGGGCTCGATCTGGAGCGCTACGCGCGACACTACTTCCCGCTGGAGCTCCTGCGCTATGCGTACGCGCTCACGAGGTGGGAGCCCGTGCGATACCGACTGCGACCGTCCGCGGAGGAGTGCCATGCGCTCCTGCATCGGATGTGGCGCCGGCTCGTGCGCCTCGAGGGAGAGGGCGCTCCGCCGCCGCGGTCGCGCTATGCGCTCAAGGCGGCGCTGAGCGAGATGATGTTGATCCCGACGTACTATCTGCAGGTGTGTGGGCGGGTGTTGTACAAGCGCGATTCGTTCGACGCGGTACGGGACCGGCTCTCCAGTGAGGCGCAGGCGGCCATGGACGAGCTCTCGGCCTGGCGGCTCGCGTGGCGGCTCTCGGCCTGGGATCGGTTGTACAAGTGGGTGGGGATTACCGTACCGGAGGCGATTGGGCACCGCATCCTGGCGCGGGCGCGAATGGCGCCCGTCTCGTCTCGGGACGCGGCGCGCTGGCGGGCGCTGATTCCGGGGGCGCGGCGGATGGCCGAGGAGCTCGTGGCGGCGGTGAGCGCATGATGGCCGCAGCGATGCCGACGTTCATCGACGACCTCGTCCCGATGACGCGTGAGGATTACGACGGCGTCATCGCACGATATGCCGAGCGGTGCAGCCGATTGCCCGGCGTCTGTGCCATCTATCGGTTCGGGTCCATCGGCGCGCCGGGGGTGAGCGACCTGGAAGTCATCGTCGTGCTTGACGGGGAGGTTGCGCGCCGCGATCCGGAGCTCGACGTGCTATCGATCGACCACGCGGCCTGGAAGGACGATGAAACCCTCAGGCGATGCTTCATTCACGATGTGCTCGTCTGCGATCGCGAGGTGTTTCGGGCCATCCTGTGGTTAATCGTCGGTAGCGAGATCCAGCGCGTTGCTGGCGAGGCGACCAATATCATCACGCCACCTCCCTCGACCAGCGTGTACATCGAGCTCGTTCAAGGGCTCGATTTCTGCGTTGCGAGACTTCATGAGTTCGCGCGGCTTCGCGCGCGGCCGAAATTGTCGAAGCGGTGGCTTATTCCGCAGCTCTGGTCGATCACGCACACGCATAGACTGCTTGCCCGACTTGGGATTCCGCTGGCTTCGAGCTGGAGTGACCTGCATGCCCAATTGGAGGCCCTGCGCCAGACCGCCCTTACCGTACAGGACGACGTGGTCGGGTCGCTCTGGGCTACGGTCGAACGACATTTCGCCATGGCCATCGAGCTGCTTCTCGGTGAATTAGTACGGCGCAGAGCATGCGGGAGAGACGCCGCGCGGCAAGCTTGTATCGTCGCCGGTGAGGATCAACGGATGATCAATGCCTTTCGTGCCGCGCGCGCTGGGGCCGCCCGGGGTGACGTGCACATCACGGCGTCGCTTCTCCGCCGTGAATGTCGCCTAGGCCGAAGGCGCGTAGAATCCTGGTGGACCCGACTCGACGCGCCCCCGACATTGCTCCTGCACCACATTGCATACTGGAGGAACTCGCAGGACCAGGCTCAGGTTGCGCTTGCCAGACGACTTGCGCGGCGTGTCGGGGATGCATCGAGCGTCGCACACGAAGGGGAATACGGCCGAGTCGTCGCTCAGCGGATGCGGCTCGTAGAGGCCAACGATCGGCTGCTCGCGCGACTCGGCATCACATTCGGGCATGTTGTCATCCCGGGCCTGCCGCGATCTCTCTGGCATTCTCGACATCACGCGGAGAGTGCAAGATATCGTGCGGTGAAAGCATTCCTCGACTGGCGGATGCTACCGAAAGGAACGATTGCCCTGCGGTCAGCCGGCCGATGAATGTGGCAGCGTAAGCATGCGAGCGAGAAGCCGACACGGCGGCGGGGAGGACCGCGCGCCCGAGAATAATGGAACGGACGGGTATGTCGTGGTCCACCTGGTGGTCCAGGAAACAACGAAGCCTCTTGTCGAGTCGCAAGTCTTGGATCATATGGAATGGCAGGCGTCGGCGAACGGCTCGCAGCGACCGTCCAAGGTCGTCGCCGCGTTTCTTGAGCCGGTCCGGATCGCGATAGCGCGCTCGCTGCGGTCGCACGTGGCGTCGCTTCGCCGGCGTGCGCCGAGCGTGCGGTTGGCTGTGTGGCCGTATTTTAGTCGGCTCAGCATTCGGATGAATACGATCCTACTCGCCCCTCGCCTACGACGGTATACGAAG
>JADGGM010000254.1 GCA_019689955.1 Gemmatimonadaceae bacterium | reverse complement strand
GGTGAGCGCGGCGAGGGTGTCGTCCACCGGCGCGCCGGCGGGGACCATGAGCCACACGACGCGCGGCGCGGGGAGCTGCGCGCACAGGGCGGCGAGGTCGCTCGCCGCGAGGGCCCCCTCGGCGCTCAGCTCGCGCACCGCGTCGGCGCTCCGATCGTACGCCACCACCTCGTGCCCCGCGCGGAGCAGGCGGCGCGTCATGTTCCCGCCCATGCGTCCGAGCCCGACCATCCCCAATCGCATGATGCTCCACTCCGTGGTGAAGGAACGCTCCGGCGCTACGCGCGTGCCGCGAGGCGCGCGCGCTTTTCCCGGAGCACGCCGAGCAGCGTGTCGTACGAGTCGGCGAACTTGCGAATCCCCTGCTCCTCGAGCGTGCGGGCGACGCCGGCGAAGTCGATCCCGCCGCGCGCGAGGCTGTCCATGATGCGGTGCGCGCCCGCGACGTCGCGATCCACCGTGCGCGCCACGCCGCCGTGGTCTTCGAAGCGGCGCAGCGTGTCGAGCGGGATCGTGGTCACGGTGTCGGGGCCGATGAGCCCTTCGATGTAGCGCACGTCGCCGTAGGCCGGGTTCTTGGTGCTCGTGCTCGCCCAGAGCGGGCGCTGCACGCGCGCGCCGTAGGGGAGCAGCGCCTCCCAGCGCGGCCCGGCGAACAGCTCGCGGAAGCGCGCGTAGGCGAGCGTGGCGTTCGCCATCGCCACCTGGCCGCGGAGATCGCGCAGCGGGCTGTCGGGGCCCTGCGCCTCGATGCGCTTGTCGACCTCGGTGTCCACCCGGCTCACGAAGAACGAGGCGACGGAGGCGATGCGATGGATCGGCTGCCCCGCGTTCACCCGCGCCTCGAGCGCGGCGATGTAGGCGAGCGCCACGGCGCGGTAGTGCTCGACCGAGAAGAGCAGGGTGATGTTGATGTTCATCCCCTCGGCCAGCCCGCGCTCGATCGCCGCCCACCCTTCGCGCGTGCCGGGGATCTTGATCATGACGTTCGGCCGGCCGATCTCGCGCCAGAGGCGGCGCGCCTCGGCGAGCGAGGCCTCGGTGTCGCGCGCGAGCGCCGGGTTCACCTCGATGGAGACGAAGCCGTCGGCGCCGTCGGTGGCCTCGTACACGGGGCGGAAGCGGTCGGCCGCGGCGCGCACGTCGTCGACCGCGAGCTTCTCGAACAGCTCGCGCTCGTGCCATCCGGCGACGGCCGGATCGCGGATGGCGGCGTCGTAGTCGGTGCTGTCGGCGATCGCGGCCTCGAAGATCGTGGGGTTCGACGTCATCCCGCGCAGCCCGTCGGCGATGAGCGCATCGAGCTCCCCGCTCACGATCATGCCGCGGCGGAGATCGTCGAGCCACACGCTCTGCCCCTGCTCCAGCAGGGCGTGCATCTTGGTGTACGTCTGAACGTGCGTCATACCACCCTCCTTGCGCCGCGCGCGGAGCTAGCGATCGAGCATGCTCCGCGCGGTCGCGACGACGCGCTCGGCGGTGAGGCCGAGCTCCTGATAGATGCGCTCGTACGGCGCCGAGGCGCCGAAGCGCTCGAGGCCGATCACCACCCCGTGGTCGCCGACGATGCGGTACCACGGCATCGGGCTCGCGGCCTCCATCGCGATGCGATGGTGCAGCGTGGGCGGGAGCACGTGGTCGCGGTACTCGCGCGGCTGCGCCAGGAACCGCTCGATGCTCGGCATGCTCACCACGCGCGCCTCGATCTCGCGCACGAGGAGCTTCTCCTGCGCCTCGAGCAGCAGGTGCACCTCCGACCCGCTCCCGATGAGCACGACTTCCGGCTCGCCGCCGTCGGCCTCGGAGAGGATGTAGCCGCCGCGCGCGAGCCCGGCGGCGGGGGCGAAGCGTTTGCGGTCGAGCACGGGGACGTTCTGCCGCGTGAGCACGAGCGCCACGGGCGCGTTGCGCATCTCGAGCGCCGCGGCCCACGCCTCGGCCGTCTCGTTCGCGTCCGCGGGGCGGAAGACGGTGAACCCCGGGATCGCGCGCAGCGCGGCGAGCTGCTCGATGGGCTGGTGCGTCGGCCCGTCCTCGCCGAGGCCGATCGAGTCGTGCGTGAACACGTAGATCACGTGCGCGTGCATGAGCGCGGCGAGGCGCATCGGCGGGCGCATGTAGTCGGAGAAGATGAGGAACGTCCCGCCGTACGGGATCACGCCGCCGTGGAGCGCCATCCCGTTGAGGATGGCGCCCATCGCGTGCTCGCGGATCCCGAAGTGCATGTTGCGCCCCGCGTAGCGGCCGCGCTCGAAGTCGGCGCTTGCGTCGAGGAGCGTCTTGGTGGACGGCGCGAGATCGGCCGCGCCCCCCATGAGCTCGGGGATGCGCGGGGCGAGGGCGTTGAGCACCTTGGACGACGCGTTGCGCGTGGCCATCCCCTGCTCCGAGGCGGGGAAGGTAGGGAGCGCGGAGCGCCAGTCGGCGGGGAGCTCGCCGCGCAGCCGGCGTTCGAGCTCGCGCGCGTCGTCGGGGTACTGCGCGGCATAGGCGGCGCGCAGCTCCTGCCACGCGGCGTAGAGCGCCGCGCCGTGCGCGCTCCCGCGCTGCCACATGCGGAGCGCTTCGGGGGGGACGTGGAACGGTTCGCGCCAGGGCCAGCCGAGGTTCGCCTTGGTCAGCTCCACCTCGTGCACACCGAGCGGGGCGCCGTGCGCTTCGGCGGTGTCCTGCTTGTTCGGGCTCCCGTACGCGATGTGGCTCCGCACGATGATGAGCGACGGCCGGTCGGGGATCGACTTGGCTTCGACGATCGCGCGGTCGAGCGCGTCGAGGTCGTTGATGTCGTCCACGCGCTGCACGTGCCAGCCGTAGGCCGCGAAGCGCGCGGCGGTGTCGTCGCTGAACGTGAGCGCGGTGTCGCCCTCGATGGTGATGTGATTGTCGTCGTAGAAGCCCATCAGCTTGCCGAGCCCCAGGTGCCCGGCGAGCGACGCGGCCTCGTGCGAGATCCCCTCCATGAGATCGCCGTCGCTGGCGATGAAGTAGGTGCGGTGGTCGATGATCTCGGCGCCCGGCCGGTTGAACGTCGCGGCGAGGTGCGCTTCGGCGATCGCCAGCCCGACGGCGTTCGCGAACCCCTGGCCGAGCGGGCCCGTGGTGGTCTCGACCCCCGGCGTGACTCCCCGCTCGGGGTGCCCGGGCGTCTCGCTCCCCCACTGGCGAAAGGCCTTGAGCTCGGCGAGCGGGAGGTCGTACCCGGTGAGGTACAGCACCGCGTAGAGGAGCATCGACGCGTGCCCGGCCGAGAGGACGAAGCGGTCGCGGTTGGGCCACGCGGGATCGGCGGGGTTGAAACGGAGGTGGCGGGTCCAGAGCACGTAGGCGAGCGGGGCGAGCGCCATCGGCGTCCCCGGGTGCCCCGAGTCCGCAGCCTGCACCGCATCCATGGCGAGCGTGCGGACCGTGTTGATGCTCAGCGTGTCGAGGTCCGCGGCGTCCAGCGTGGTGGTGTGCTCGGTCATGTCACCGTGCTCCGAGCGCGGGGTGCGTGGGGCGCGTCGCGCACGGGGCGCCGTCGGCGCGCACCGCGTCGTCCTCCAGCGCCGCGACCGCGGCGCCGAGCAGACCGACGCGCGGGTTCATCACCACGTGCACGGGGATCTTCTCCAACAGCGCGCCCATGCGTCCTTTGTCACGAAATGCTGACATGAACCTTCCCTCACTGAGCTTCTCGACGATCGCCGGCGCGATCCCGCCGACGACGTACACCCCGCCCGTGGCCAGCACGGTGAGCGCGAGGTTCCCGGCCTGCGCGCCGTACACGCCGGCGAAGAGATCGAGCGCGGCCGCGCACAGGGGATCCTCGCCGCGGAGGCCATACCGCGAGACGGCCTTCCCCCCCTCGGCGGCGATGGCGTCGCGGACCGCGGGGTTCTCGCGTGCGCCATCGCGCGCGGCGAGGAACCGATAGATGTTCACGAGCCCCGGTCCGGACAACACTCGCTCGAACGACACGTGGCCGAGCTCCGCCGCGAGCGCGGCCTGGAGCGCGCGCTCGAGATCGGTGCGCGGCGCGAAGGTCACGTGCCCGCCCTCCGAGGGGCACGGGCGGTAGCGCACGCCGTCCCACACCAGGAACGCCTGCCCGAGCCCGGTCCCGGCGCCGATCAGCGCGATCACGCCGTGCTCTCGACGTTCGCCCGCTTGCAGGCAGACGAGATCCGCGGGGCCGAGCCGCGCGACACCGTACGCGATCGCGTCGAGGTCGTTGACCAGCCGCGCGCCCGGGATGCCGATGTCGGCCGCGAGGCGGCGCGCGTTGACGCTCCACGGGAGGTTCGGCGTCTCGCACTCTCCGCCGACCACGGGGCACGCGATCCCGAAGCACGCGCGGTCGCACCGTTCGCCGACGGCGGCGAGGAAGTCGAGCACGATCGGGGCGAGCCCCGGGAACTCGCGGCTCCGGTACGTGCGCGCCTCGAGGATCGCGATCTCGCGCGCGTCGATCTCCACCACGGCGAGGCGGGCGTGCGTGCCGCCGACGTCTCCGGCCAGGACCTTCATGCGCGCCCTCCCCGCTGCGGCAGGCGCGCCGCGGCGTCGCGATCGAGGAACCAGTCGGCGCCGAGGGCGAGCTGTGCGGGGAGCGCGTGCGGATCGAAGGGGCCCTGGAGGACCCGTTCCACGATCTCGGCCTTCTCCGCGCCCGCCACGATCATCGCCGTCCGGCGCGCCGCGGCGATCACCGGCGGGGTGATCGTGAGGCGCCGTCGCGGCGCGGTGGGTCCTTCGGCCGGAACCACGCGGCGCTCGCGCTCGTCGAGCGTGGGCGCGCCGGGGAAGAGCGAGGCCGTGTGCCCGTCGGCACCCAGTCCGAGGAGGAGGACGTCGAAGCGCTCGGGGAGGAGCGCGTCGTACGCGCGCGCCGCGGCGTCGAGGTCGGCGGAGTCGGCGGGCATGCGATGCACGCGCGCGCGAGGGATCGGGACGTGGCGGAGGAGCGCGTCGAAGGCCATGTGGTAGTTGCTCGCGGGGTCGTCCGGCGGGACGCAACGCTCGTCCCCGAAAAATACCTCCAGGTGCTCCCACGGGACACTCAGCTCGTCGCGGGCGAGCTGCTCGTACACGGCGCGCGGGGTGGAGCCGCCGGAGAGGGCGATGGCGCACGTGCCGCGCTGCGCGACCGCGGCGGCGATCGCGTCGGCGATCCACACGGCGGCCGCCGAGGGGAGCGTGGCGCGGGGCTCGATGATGATGCGCTCGGGGTGGATCGTGAGGGTCAGGGCGCCTCCCAGACGAGATGGTCCGTTCGGGGGTCTCCGCCGGATCGCGCACCCGGCGTGCCACGCGCCTTCACCGGCTCTACCCGGCGGCGGGTCGATCGTTCGGCTGCGCCCGGCACCGGCGCTAGGCTCTGTTTAGGAATAGTGCTCCGGAAATTGCGGCATTCTCTGCCCAAGTCGAGCGGAGCGCCGAGCGATGCGGTCCCCGTATGAGATCGTC
>JADGGM010000253.1 GCA_019689955.1 Gemmatimonadaceae bacterium | reverse complement strand
CCCTCGCACAGTAAGTGGGGGGCGGGGGCGATGGGGTACCGCGACTGCCTCCATTGAAGGCGCGGGAGGCTCCACCTCCTTGCCCTCCCACCGCGTGGTCGGACTCCTCCCTTCAGTCTGGCCGCGCCCCGGACCGGTGCTGCTACTGGCCGTCCACCATGAGTCGGCCAGCGCCGCCGACCCGCCGTTGCGCTCCTGCCGCAGGGGTCGATATGTGGCCGATGACCGTTGGTCTCCTGCGGAGCGCGGCAGATCCAGCGACGGCATGGGTTCAGCCGCGCTGCTTCGCCAGAGGCGGCCGTGCTTTCGCCAGCCGGTCACCGAGTTTAGGCGGTCCCGTGGCGGCGGCGCCGGTCGATCGACCGTAGCGCGGATCGCCACCTCAACGGCGCGTTCGCCCGAGAATCCGATCACGCCAGGAGCGGCGGTCGAGCGCCTCCAAGCGAAAATGCCGACGCCCGTCGTGGGCGAATTGGTCGGCGGCCCCCATGAAGAGCGTTGCGCGTCGATCCATCCGGGCGGGCGTGCCGGCATCGTCGGCGATCTTGTTCAACTCCACCTGAAGGTGGGCAAGGATCGTCCGCGCCCGCTGGGTAGCGTACAAGGGGTTCTCCCGGGCCAGCGACATCGCTTTGTGCTGCCGGTCGAGCAGCTGGCCCATCAACTCCTTGGCCGCCGCCTCCGCCAGCTCCGCCTCGAAGGCCGAAGCGACGAACGCGGCGTAGTTGGCCGTGTCGTTGAACGCGCGCACAACATCGGCGTACCAGCGGTGACGGGCCTCGAACGAGCGCTGCTTCTGAAAGATGCGAAGCGACAGGAATGATCCGAGGCCCGAGCCGATCAGCGCGAAGAGGCCAGCCAGCCCCGCGGTGGCGACCGGCACCGGTAGTCCTAGCAGCGATGGATCACTCATTGGGCTGAGCACAGGACTCGGCTCCACGAGGCGCCGGATCTCCAGGAAGGCTGCTCTTATCCATCTAGGGCTCCTGCCGCCGGATCAGTGCGAAGGTGTTAGGGTCGAGCCGGTAGCTGTCGCGGTGGTCGTCGTAGCGCACGGCGCGCGCCCGGAGCGCGACATCAACGGCTTCCAGAAACGGCCGCCGCGCTCCTGTGTCCTCGCGGTCTGGGAAGTCCATTGCGAAGGCTGCCAGTGCGCCCCCCCATTCCTGACCTTTGAGTGACCGGGGCTTCCGTGCCGACAGGGCGCGGTACCGCTCCTCGAAGCTGCGTCCATTGGTCACGCCGCTCCAATCAGCCTGCCTCAAGCCATCGGCCGAGCAACCCAAAGACTCATCGAGGAGGGCTGCTACCTCCACCAACTCCTGCAAAGAGAAGTTCGCGAACTCGAAGTCAGGGTCGTGAGCGTCAACGTAGCCGACAACGTTGCCGTTCTGGATCTGCCGCCGGATCGTTCGCACGTTCGCCGGAACGTCCAAGTCGAATGAAATGATGCTAAAGCGGTGGTGGCGCCGGTCTTCCCCTAGCAGATCGGCAAACCGCAGCGCCGCGTTAGGTTTATCCTGCGCGATGGCACCCTTCAGATTGATCAGCTCGATGCCGCCTATCGCGGCCCCGGGTAGTATCTCGCGGGCAGCGTAGTACTCGGTCTCCCCTTCCAGATACCACCGGGCGATGCCGCGCGTGTGTAGCCCGAACTCCAGAGCGACGTAGCGCCTCGCGTTGACCGGCTGGTCGAGCGGGCGATCCGATCCGTAGATTCGTTCGCGGGCGCCGGGGAACCAGTGGCCATGGTCATGGTCCTCTTCGGGCCACTGAACCCCGTGGACTTCCTCGAAGCCGCGTCGGATCACCTCCGCCATGTGCCGCATCCACATGGCTCCAGACACCTTCCCCTTTAATCTCTCGCGCCTGGCCCACGGTGCCAGGCGAAGCAGCAGATACAGCTCGCCGTTCGGGTCCAGGCGCGAGGCATCCTGGCGCACCCGGCTGTGGATCTCTTGCCACTCGGCCGGATCGAGCGTCTCTAGCAACCCGCGCGCATTCGCCCGGTGCGCTTCGACAAGTTGCTCGTGGTCGCCCAGTTCGATTTCACCCCGCCATGTCGTGATGGACGTGATCGTCGGCCAGTAAAGGGGCTCAAGGATGACGGCGAGATCGGCGACTCTGTTCGCCCTCGCCGCCGTTTCGCCGATGGCTTCCAGAGGAGGCAGCCCCTCCGCCACGCGCAGGAGAAATCCGGGAAACTCGGCGCGATCGATGGAGGACGAGGCAGCGATCGGAAGCCGGCAGAGCTGTAAGACGCAGAAGATCGGATAGACCCGGAACGGGTGGAACAGCGGCCGTTCCGGCGTCGCTGAGCCATCCGGCACCAGCCAGCCCAGGTCGAGCATCTTCCCGGGGTCTCCCTTGCCGACGCCGGCGGCCGGGATTCCACGGTCCTTCGCGAACCGGAGGAGTGCAGCTTCATCGAGGAGCCGGTTTTGCAGGATCGCCCGCAGCGGCTCAGCCCACTCTTGTAACGCCGCCCGGATATCGAGGGCTTGCTCCGCCATGTAACCGACCCCCAGGTGCTGATGGATGAGAGATTGCCGATCAGAAGCGCGCGTGCGGCGGCAGCGGTTGCGGCCAGACGCGCCAAGGTCGGACGGAGAGACTGCAACGCGCCCAAGGTAGTCATCGCTCCGCGGACGTGCTAGGGTGGGCGTGGGTGCCGGCACCGCCGGCGTGGCAGAGGGGAACCGAGGGGAGCCGTCGTGCTGACCGGCCCCACCCCGCCGCCGCCTACTTGAACACCGTCACAAACATCGCGTACCAACCGACCGGCGCGTGGAGCATGCTGACCTGCACGCTCCCGTCGGCCCGGTATCCCATGGCGCACCACGCGCTCGTGCTGCTGTAGGCGTCGGACACCACGATCCAGGTGTTCGACGTCGGTGAGTCCGAGATGTAGCAGGCGAGGGAGAGCGCACTCGCCCGCGTCGCGCCGGGGACCACCCAGCTCGCAGTGCCCGTCGAGCCCACGGGCACGATCTGCGACAGCACGGTCCCCGGTCCGGGCGGCCCTGCCGGCCCCTGCGGTCCCTGGGGGCCCGCCGGCCCCGTTGGCCCCTGCGGTCCAGCCGGGCCCTGTGGACCCGCTGGCCCTGCCGGTCCCGGCGGGCCGGTCGGCCCTTCCTTCGTGCACGCCGCCACGCTCCCCACGACCAGCATCAGCGACAGCACCGATGCGATGAACCCGCGCATGCCCCTCCTCCTGGTTAAGGTGGATGTGTGAAGCGCGGGCATGGTATCACACCCCTCTGACAGTGAGCGGCGGACGACGACGAATGCGGGCGCCAGCGCAGCGCGGGGGCGGAAGGTCGAGGCGAGCGCGGGCGAGCCGCAGGCCGCCGGAGCGTGAGCCCTCACCTCCTGATATGGGACCCATCCCAGCACAGCCACGTCGTCGCCCGGTAAACCGGGGACCCATCGCGGAAGCGCGGGGCGTGTGGGTTCTGACTGAGGGGTACCTCACCTCCTCCACCCCCGCCCCCCCGGTCGGACTCCTTCGTCGGGGGCGACGCGGCTCGCGGCGGCGCCGGCGGCGGTGTCCCACCGGCTGTGTACAGGCCGGAATGAGGGACGGCGCCGGTGACGCGCTTGACCGAGCGGGCGAGCGTAGTCATCCTGACCACCACTTCGCGGGCTGCGGGGTACACAGACTGGAGCAAGGAGGGATGGATGTTTGGTATCGTGGACGTCGCCGTCCGGGCACCGGACGGGCGAGCGTTCCCGGGCTACGACCTGCGGGCGGCGCTCGCTGCGGCCTGGGCGTCCGGTGCCCTGAGCGGGATGCGGCGGACGTGGGGCCTATCGACGCTGCAACGCCACGGCGTTCGGTTCGGCTACATCACGGACGCTGGCCGGTTCCTCACGCCGGAGGACGTGCGTGCCCTGGCGCTCGGCGCGGGCGTAGACCTGCCCGATCCAGAGAGCCAGCTTCTCGTCTCCATCCTGCCGTACTTCGCGATCATCTTCCCGGACCGAGCCGCGGAAGTGCTTCGCTGGATCGAGCGGGCGGTGGCGGCGGGGACGGCAACGTGAGCGTTGACCCCGGGTTGCTGCGCGAGGCGCTACGGGCGCCGCGGGTAGGGGTCGGGGAGCTGGCGCAGGCGCTCGGCCGCTCCCGGCAGGCTTTGTGGGCGTGGGAGGCGGGGACACGGCATCCCCGCGATCCCGACGTCCTCAGCCTGGCCGACTGGTTGAACGGGCACGCGGAGAAGCTGCAAGGGCTCGCGCAGGCGCTACGCCGGGAGGTTCGGAAAGGGAAGCGGTAACGACGGGAGGGAAAGGAGGAAGATCGTGGCGAAGTCTGAGACCTGGAGCCGGATCGTGGAGGAGAGCGGCGTGCAGGTGCGGGTCTTCGAGCGCGCGCCGGGCTCAACGCTGTACCGCAGCGTCGTGCTGGGCGGGCGGAAGGAACGCAAGTCGCTCGGCCACCATGACAAGAAGCTCGCGGTCGAGCAGGCGCGGCAGCTCGCCAGGCGCCTGGCCGAGGCGAAGTTGCTCGGGATCAGGCCGGGCTCGCTCACGCTGGGCCAACTCTTCGAGCGGTACCGGCGGCACAAGTTGCCGACGCTCTCCGGCGACTGGCGGAAGGCTGCCGAGACGCGAATGGACCTGTTCCTGCGCGCGTGGGGCGGCGACCTTCCCGTCGCCGACGTGGATCAGACGCGCGTGGATGCGTACATCGTCAAGCGCCGCGGCGCGGAGCTGGTGCCGGCGGGCCTCCGCGCGTCGCCGGACGGGAAGCGGCGGCGCGGTTGGAGGGAGGCGCGGGCCGTGCGCGACGGGACGTTGGACGCGGACTTCCGGTGGCTGTCCAGCGTGTTCAACTGGGCGCGCGGGCACCGCCTCGACGGGCGCCGGCTCCTGCCCGAGAACCCGCTGCATGACGTGACCTGGCCGAAGGAGCGGAACGTTCGCCGCCCGGTCGCCTCGCATCGGCGCTTCCTTGCGACGATGGAGCACGCCGACGCGGTGGACGGCGCCGGACGGCTGCGCTGCATCATCGCCCTCGCCCGCTACACCGGGAGGCGCGAGTCGGCCATCTGCGAGTTGAGGGCGGGCGACGTGCTGCTCACCCCGGAGCGCATCCGGGCCGCGCTGGCGGAGGCCGGGATGGACGAGCGGCTGGCCGAGCACATGCCGCACGGCGCGCTCCGCTGGTCCGCCGAGTCCGACAAGATGGGCATCCTCCACATCACGCCCATCTCGCAGCCGTGCCGCGAGGAGCTGGATCGGTACCTGCGCCGGCAGGCGCGGATCGGGGACGTCCCGCTCTTCCCCTCTCCGCAGAGCCCGGCCGAGCCGATCGAGAAGCGGCTCGCGACGCGGTGGCTGCTCAAGGCCGAGCGCCGTGCCGAGCTGCCGAAGCTCCAGGGCGGGGCGTTCCATCCGTACCGCCGGCTGTGGGCGAGCGAGCGGAAGAACCTGCCCGACGTGGACGTGGCCGCCGCCGGCGGC
>JADGGM010000252.1 GCA_019689955.1 Gemmatimonadaceae bacterium | reverse complement strand
CCTGGACGTTGGCGAGCACGGCGGTCCCGTTCGTGGTCGTGATGAGGACCGTCTTCCCCTCGACGGCCTCGCGCGTCATCTCGCGCGGGGAGTTGCCGAAGTCGAAGCCGGGGATGGGGAGCATCTTGCGCTCGCCGGCGAGGCGCACCTCGGAGCGGTCGAACTGCTTCGCGCGCATGATCGCCGCATCGGCGCTCTCCACCGGGACGACCTTCTTCGCCCCGTTGGCCAGCGCCGCCGCGATCGTGGGCGACGCACGCCCCACGTCCACCACCACGACCACACGCCCGGTGACCAGCGCCGGCGTCACCGTGGCCGGACCGAACAGCACGTCAATGCGCATCTACGGCTCCTGCAACAGGTGCTCCCGCAACAGATCCCCTTCGCGCTCGAGGAACTTGGTGTCGACTTCCCCCGCGCGGAAGCGGGGGTGCTGCATCACCTTTGCGAGGAACGGGATGGTCGTGGTGACTCCCTCGAGGACGAAGCTCTCGAGAACGATCTGCATCCGCCGCACGGCCTCCTCGCGGTCGCGCCCCTGGCAGATCACCTTGGCGAGGAGCGAGTCGTAGAACGGCGGCACGGTGTAGCCGGCGTAGACGTGCGAGTCGATGCGGACGCCCGGCCCCCCCGGCGGGTGGAACACGTCGATCCGCCCGGGGGAGGGCTGGAAGTTCCGCGCGGGGTCCTCGGCGTTGACCCGCGCCTCGATCACGTGCCCGCGGAGCGGGGGGATCGACTTCACGGAGAGCGGCTCTCCGGCGGCGACGCGGATCTGCTCCTTCACGAGATCGATCCCGGTGAGCATCTCGGTGACCGGGTGCTCGACCTGGATGCGGGTGTTCATCTCCATGAAGTAGAACGACCCGTCGCTGTCGAGGAGCATCTCGATGGTGCCGGCGCCGATGTAGTCGATCGCCTTGGCGCCGCGCACGGCGGCGTCGCCCATCCGCTCGCGCAGCTCTGGCGTGACGGCGGGGCTGGGCGCCTCCTCGATGAGCTTCTGGTGGCGCCGCTGCACGGAGCAGTCGCGCTCGCCCAGGTGGATCACGTTCCCATGCTTGTCGCCGAGGACCTGGAACTCGACGTGGCGCGGGCGCGCGAGATACTTCTCGACGTAGACGTCTCCCGACCCGAACGCGGAGAGCGCTTCGGAGCGGGCGAGCTGGAAGGCGCGCGCGAAGTCGTCGGGGTCGTTGGCGACGCGCATCCCCTTCCCGCCCCCGCCGGCGGCCGCCTTGATGATCACCGGGAAGCCGATCTCGCGCGCGAAGGCGAGCGCTTCGTCCGGGTCCTCGACCGGGCCGGGGGTGCCGGGGACGATCGGGACCCCGACCGCCGCCATGGCCTTGCGCGCGGCGGCCTTGTCGCCCATCACGCGAATCTGCTCGGCCGTGGGCCCGATGAACGTGATGTTCGATGCGGCGCACGTCTCCGCGAACTCCGCGTTCTCGGCCAGGAAGCCGTAGCCGGGATGGATCGCGTCCGCGCCCGCGATCTCGGCGGCCGCGATGATGCGCGGGATCTTGAGATACGAGTCGCGCGCCGGCGCCGGGCCGATGCAGACGTCGTCGTCGGCAAAGCGCACGTGGAGCGATTCGCGGTCGGCTTCCGAGTACACGGCCACCGTCTGGATGCCGAGCTCTCGGCACGCCCGAATCACCCGAAGCGCGATCTCGCCACGGTTAGCGATCAATACTTTCTTGAACATGCGAAGCGGTAGGAGACGAACATCGAGAGCGCGGGCGCGCCCTCAGCCACTGATGTCCCGCTGGAAGCCGTCCCAGGTCGTGTCGCTCGAGCCCTCGACCCCCTGCACCCGG
The DNA here is from genome assembly GCA_019689955.1 of Gemmatimonadaceae bacterium. Lineage (GTDB taxonomy): Bacteria > Gemmatimonadota > Gemmatimonadetes > Gemmatimonadales > Gemmatimonadaceae > JADGGM01. The sequence goes on along the minus strand of JADGGM010000252.1, from coordinate 3,646 downwards.
AGCGCGAACTCGCTCGGGTTCGACGCGAAGAACATCGCGCTCTCGTACGAGATGATGCGCTTGGTGTACCACTGCATGAGCGATTGGTCGAAGCTCTGCATGCCGTACTGGACCGTCCCCTCGCGAATGAGGTCGGGGATGTTGAGCGACTTGGACATGTCGCGGATCTGGTCGCGGACCGCGGCGGTGTTGATGAGGATCTCGCACGCGGGGACGCGCCCGGGGCGGTCGCACCGCGGCACGAGGCGGAGCGAGATCACCGCGGCGAGCGCGCTGGCCAGCATGAACCGCACCTCGGCCTGCTGGTGCGGCGCGTAGAACGAGATCACGCGGTTGATCGTCTGCGACGCATCGGTCGTGTGTAGCGTCGAGAAGACGAGGTGCCCCGTGTCCGCCGCCTTGAGCGCGACCTCCAGGGTCTCCAGGTCGCGGATCTCGCCGATCAGGATGACGTCGGGGTCCTGCCGCAGCACGCGGCGCAGCGCCTGGCCGAAGCTCCCGGTGTCTGCGCCGACCTCGCGCTGGTTGATGCTGGAATTGATGTCGCGGTGGAGGAACTCGATCGGGTCCTCCACGGTGATGATGTTCGCGTGGCGGTGCTCGTTGATGTGCTGGATCATCGCCGCGAGCGCGGTCGATTTCCCGGACCCCGTGATCCCGGTCACGAGCACGAGCCCGCGCGGGCGCAGCGCGATCTGCTCGACGACCGGCGGGAGCATCAGCTCGGCGATCGTCTTCACCTGGTACGGCACGGCGCGCAGCGCGTAGGCGATCGTCCCGCGCTGTTGGTAGACGTTCACGCGGAAGCGCCCGATCCCCGGGACGCCGATGGCGAAGTCCGCTTCCTTCTGCTCGGCGAACTCCTTCACCTGCTTCGGCGTCATGATCTGCTCGGCGAGCGCCTTGAGCTCCTCGGGGCGCAGCGGCGGGAGGTCGAGCGCCTCGAGCTCGCCGTTGATCCGCAGCACCGGGGGCCGCCCCACCTTGAGGTGCAGGTCCGACCCGTTCTGCTGGATCATGCGCTGCAACACGGCCTTGAAGTTGAAACCGGAAGAGGGAGCGCCGGCGGCCGGTGCACCGGCGTTCGGCGCGCCGCCGTGCGGCGCATCCTGCGGGGTCGGTGGGGCAGCGGGATTAGCCATTGGGCTCGATCCGGAAGAGGACCTGTCCGTACTCCACCGGGTGCGCGTCGCTCACGAGCACCTCGCGCACCACGCCGGCGTACTCGGACTCGATCTCGTTCATGATCTTCATCGCTTCGATGATGCAGAGAATCTGACCCTTCTCGATCCGCGACCCCTCGCTCACGTACGGCGTCGCGCCGGGCTCCGGGGAGCGGTAGAAGGTCCCGACCATCGGCGATTTGACCTCGAGCAACTTGGTCTTCGGGACCTCCGGCGCGGGGGCCGGCGGCGCCTCGGGGGTCACCACCACCCCGTCCGCCGGCGTGAGGCGCGGCGGGGCGACGGGCGCGGGCATCATCGCCGGTATCGAGACCGGCGAGGCGACCTGCACGGCGCCGCGCTGCTGCGGGGTCTTGGAGATGCGGATCTTCATCCCCTTGTCGGACGAGATCTCGATGGAGTCCACCGAGGAGCCATCGAGCAGCTCGACCAGCTTCTTGACGTAGCGTAAATCGATCATATGTCGTGTGCGAGAATGCTCTCCCACCAGGGGTCAACCGATCTCCAGCAGGTCGCGCGGGAACGTGGTCAAGATGCGGGGCCCATCGGGGTACAACACGACGTCATCTTCGATGCGAACGCCCCCCCACCCAGCGCGGTAGATCCCGGGCTCGATGGTCACCACCGCGCGCTCCGGGAGCACGGCGTCGGCGGTGCGGGCGAGGCGCGGGGCCTCGTGCACCTCGAGCCCGATCCCGTGGCCGAGGCTGTGGCCGAACTCCTCCCCGTAGCCGCGCTCCTCAATGTAGCGCCGGGCGAGCGCGTCGGCATCCCGCCCGGTCATCCCGGGCTGGACTGCGCCGGCCGCCCGGGCGTTGGCCCCGCGAACCACCTCGTACACCGCCCGCTGCTCCTCGCTCGCCCGCCCGACGACGAAGGTGCGCGTGATGTCCGCGCAATACCCGTCGACGATGGCGCCGAAGTCGAGGAGAAGGAAGTCGCCGGGCGCGATCGCCCGCTCCGCCGCACGCGCGTGCGGGAGCGCCGCGCGCGGCCCCGAGGCGACGATGGTCTCGAAGGGGAAGCCCGTGCTCCCCTCCAGCCGCAGCGCACGCTCCAGCGTCCCCGCGACCTCGAGCTCCGTCATCCCCGCGCGCACCGACGCGACGGTCCGCTCGAGCGCGCGCGTGGCCACCTCGGCGGCGGCGGCGAGGCGCGCGATCTCGTCGTCGTCCTTTCGCTCCCGGAGCCCCTCGACGATGTCGCTCGTCGCGCGCCAGTGCCAGCCCGCCCCCGCGGTGGTCAGGCGCTCGAAGTCCCGGTGCACGATGTGCCCGGATTCGAAGCCGGCCACATCCACGGGCCCCAGCTCCGGGAGGATGCGCCACAGCCCGGCCCAGAGGCTCTGCCCCTCGATCGAGACGCGCGCCAGCGCGCCGACCTCCTCGCGCACCTGGGTGGCGTAGCGAAAGTCGGTGATGAGCAGGAGGTCGCGCTCGGTCACGAAGGCGATCGCGCTCGACCCGGTGAAGCCGGTGAGGTAGCGGATGTTCGGGAGGTTGGTGAGCAGGAGTCCGCCCAGATGGGCGGCGCGCATCGCATCGCGGAGCGCGGCGAGGCGCTCGGGGCGCCGGTCAACCACGCGCGGAGAGCTTGGCGACGAGCCCGCGCAGCGCGAGCTCGTACCCGATCGCACCGAACCCGCAGATCACGGCGACGGCGCCGCCGGCGAGCGTGGAGTGCCGGCGCTCGGGTTCGCGCGCGAAGATGTTGGTGAGGTGGACTTCGACGTACGGCACGTCGACCGCGGCGAAGGCGTCGCGGATGGCGAGGCTCGTGTGGCTGTACGCGCCGGCATTGATGAGCGCGCCCTGGGCCCGCCCGCGCAGCGCCTGGATGCGCGTCACGAGCTCCCCTTCGCCGTTCTCCTGCGCGAGCTCCACCTCGACGTTCAGCTCGCGCGCCACGTCGCGCAGACGCGCCTCGATGTCAGCGAGCGTCTGGCGCCCGTACAGCGCGGGTTCGCGCGTGCCGAGCAGATTGAGGTTGGGTCCGTTCAGGACGGCGATGCGCACTACTTCTTCAACCCTTCGAGCCATGCGTGGAACAGCTCGAGGTCCTTCTCGCCGTCGGAGTCTCCGGCCGCGGGGTGCGCCGAGCCGTCTGCAGCGCCGTCCGCACCCCCGGTCTCGGCGCCGGGGTCGATCTCCCCGCTCTCGCGGCGCGAGAAGAACTCGTCGAACGACACGTTCTGCGCGGTGGCGCGCGGCGGGGTGCGCGGGCGCCCGTCGCGAAAAACGTTGTCCAGGGAGAGCGGATCGCTCGCCGCACGCGCGGGCTCCCCGGTGATCGGGGCGGCCGGGGCGGTGTATTCCTCCGAGAAGGCCCCGGCGAGCGTGCTCGCGGCATCCTCGTCGGCCGGCGACGGGATGCGATCGGCGAACATCTCGTGCAGCCCGTCGACGCTGTCGAGCGCCGGCTCGGCCGCGGCGGGCGCGGCGGCCACGGTGGGCGGCGAGGGC
>JADGGM010000251.1 GCA_019689955.1 Gemmatimonadaceae bacterium | reverse complement strand
CCACGCGCCCCGCCGGCACCCCCGCGCGTCCCCCGATCCCGGCGAGCACCCACAGCGCGAGCACCAGCACCAGGCCGAGGAGCATGTGCAGCGGGACCAGCGACAGGGCGCGCCCGGCCCAGAAGAGAATTCCCAAGATGATGAGCGCGATCCCGCACAGGCGGACGAGCCATCGTGCGATGCTGGCAGTGTTCCGCATTCGACCGAGCCTCCAGGTTGTTGGCCCCTCGCGCCCCCTCCGAACGAAGGACGGCGCGGGCGCCCGACGCTCCATCACGGCGTGAACGCAACACGCGAGCCCCGAGTTTCTCGGGCTCGGCCACACACGAAGGGCGGACGACACCAGCGTCGCCCGCCCGTTGACGTTACACCACGCTCAGCGGTTCGCCATCCGCGCGCACCGCGCGTCAATCCGTGTAGTAGATGAACCGCCCGCAGCTCTCGCACGTCCGGAGCTCCGTGTTCCGCCCCTTGTCGCGCCCGCGGCTCGTGGGCACGTGCACGAAGCAGGCATAGCACACGCCGTTGAGCACCGGCGCCACCACGCGCTCGTGGCGCTTGGCGACGCGCTTGTACACGCTCTGCGTCCGTGGCGAGAGCTGCGCCTCGCGCTCGGCGATGCGCTCGGTGAGCCGCTGCGTGAACGCCTCCACGTCCACCGGGATCCCCGCGGCCGCGTACTCCGCCGCCGCGATGTCGCGACGCAACGTCTGCAGGTCCTGGATCTCCAGCAGAATCTCCAGCTCGGGGTGCAACATCAGACCCCCTTCTCCTCCAGCAGCGCAAGGAACTGCTGCGGCTCCGTGAGGGCAAAGAGGCGCTGCGGGACGTCCGGCTCCTTGCTGAACTGGGCGATCTTCCCGAGCACCGGGAGGTACTGGTTCGAGACCTCGAGCGGCGGCGCGACGATGAGGAAGAAGAAGTTCACCGGCTTCTCGTCGATCGCCTTGAAGTCGACCCCCGAGCTCTTGCGCCCGAACGCCACGCGGAGCTTGCTGACCACCAGCGAGCGGCAGTGCGGGATCGCGATCCCGCGCCCGATCCCCGTCGACCCGAGGTTCTCACGCCGCTTCAGCATCTTGTACAACATCCCTTCGGACTTTTCATCCAGCTTGAGGAGACCGATCAGCTCCTTGAGGATCTCGTCCTTGGTGGTCCCCTCGAGCTCGAGCTTGATGGCATCTTCGGAGAAGAATTGGCGTAGTTCCATCTATTCCCTCAGGTGTCGTATTCATGACGAACAACCGGTGAATGCGCGCTGCCCAGCACCCTACAAGACGAACGACCGCTGGATGCACAAATAACCTTGCAAACTACGTCAGGGCCCGAACGGTGTCAAACGCTGACGTTGCATGGACTTGGGGCGGCCATTAGGTTGAACGCATGTCCTTCCCGTTCCCACTCCCCCACGCGGTCCCGCTCTACCTCGCCCCCATGGCGGGGGTGTCGGAGTCTCCGTTCCGGCAGCTCTGCCGGCGGTTCGGGGCGGACGTGGTGGTGACCGAGTTCCTCTCGGCCGAAGGGATCCGGCGGGAGAACGAGGCGACGCTGGCCAAGCTCCGCTTCGGGCCCGAGGAGCGCCCCATCGGCGTGCAGATCTTCGGCGCGGACCCCGCGGCGATGGGGGAGGCGGCGGCGCTGGTCACGGACGTGTTCGCGCCGGAGTTCATCGACATCAACTTCGGCTGCCCGGTCAAGAAGGTCGTCAAGCGGAACGGGGGCTCGGGGTGCCTCAAGGACCTCGGGCTGGTGGCCGACGTGATCCGCGCCGTGGTGCGCTCAACGCACCTCCCCGTGACGGTGAAGATCCGAAGCGGGTGGAGCGAGGAGATGCGCGACCCGGTCACCATCGCCCTCCGCTGCCAGGACGCGGGCGCGCGCGTGCTCACGCTGCACCCGCGGACGCGCACGCAGATGTATACGGGGAGCGCGCGGTGGGACGAGATCGCCGCGGTGGTGCAGGCGCTCGACATCCCGGTGCTCGGGAACGGCGACATCAAGACCCCGCACGATGCCCTCCGCATGCATCAGCAGACCGGGTGCGCGGGGATCATGATCGCGCGCGGCTCGTTCGGCCAGCCGTGGATCTTCACGCAGGCGCGGGCGCTCCTCGCGGGCGAGCCGATGCCCCCGGCACCTCCGGTCGAGGAGCGCTTCGCGATCGCCATCGAGCACGCGAAGATGGCGGAGGCGTACGAGAACGACCCGCGCGGTGCGGCGATCGAGTTCCGCAAGCACCTCGGCTGGTACGTGAAGGGGCTCCCGTGCTCCGCGGAGCTGCGGCGCACGCTCCACCAGGTGGAGTCGCTCTCGGCGATCGAGGACATCTTCGGCGAGTATCTCGCGCGCATGCGCCGCGGCGACCTCGCCGCCGACGGCGACGAGGAGTCCGCGCCGGAGGTCGTCGCCGCGTGATGCGAGAGCGCGTTCTGGCGCTCCTGCGCCAGGTCGCGGACGGTCACGTTACGGTCGACGATGCGCTCGCGCGCCTCTCGCGCCTGGAGAGCGAGGAGCTCCCCTTCGCCACCATCGACCACCACCGCGCTCTCCGCCAGGGGTACCCCGAGGTGATCTTCGCCGCGGGGAAGACCACGGCGCACGTCCTGGGGATCGCCGACCGGATCGCGGAGCGCGGGGAAGGGCTCCTCGTCACCCGCGTGTCGGAGGAGACGGCCGCGGCGCTCCGCGACCGGTTCCCCTCCATCGAGGTCAACGCGCTCGGCCGCACGGCGTACCTCCCCCCCGTGGAGCCGCCGCCGGCGGGGCGGGGGACGGTCCTCATCGTCACCGCGGGGACGAGCGACCTCCCCGTGGCCGAGGAGGCCGCCGTGACCGCCCAGGCGCTCGGAAACACCGTCGCACGCCTCACCGACGTCGGCGTCGCGGGGATCCACCGCCTCCTCGCACGGAGCGATGCGCTGAGCGAGGCGGCGGTGATCATCGTCGTCGCCGGGATGGAAGGGGCGCTCGCCTCGGTGGTGGGAGGGCTCGTGGCCGTCCCGGTGATCGCCGTGCCGACGAGCGTGGGGTACGGGGCGAGCTTCGGGGGGATCGCGGCGCTCCTGGCGATGTTGAACAGTTGCGCCTCCGGCGTGACCGTCGTCAACATCGACAACGGGTTCGGCGCGGCGTTCGCCGCCTCCCGCATCACCCACCGCTGATCCACCCTTCGCGACTGGGACAATTCGTACCACCTCCGAGCGCGCTCGGCGCCTCGGCGCGCTGTTCGTTTGTGCTGCGCTGACGGTCGTCGGCGGCAGTGTCGTGCATTCCCCCCTCGCCGCGGCGGCGACGCTCGTCGTGGCATTCGTCACCTGGCGGAGCATTGCGCCGGGCGCGATGCTCGCGCTCCTCGCCGCGGGTGCGGTGGTGCTCCTCGATCCCTTCATCCCCCGCCCGCTCGGCGCCGCAACGCTCGCGGCGGTCCCTGTCATCCTCTTCGCCCCCGTCGGCGCGGCCGCCGCGCTCAGGCACCTCCTGGCCGCGCGCGCCCCCAAGGAGGCGACGAACCCCCGCGCGCGTTTCCCGCGCCCGACGCCGCACCGCGGCTCGGCCGCCGTGAGCGCACGCACCCCCACGCGGCGCACACCGATCTCCAACGCGGCTGACGGGGAACCGCCGCTGGAGCAGGAGGTCCTGGACCGGTACCTCGCTGAGGTCCGCGACGCCCTCGGCGTCGCGGCGGCGGTGCTCTGGCGCCCCGGGGAAGGGGATTCGCTCGAGTGCCTCGCCGCGGCCGGGCCGGGAGGGGGCCCGGTCCCGGAGCTCGAGACCGATCCCCCATGGGAGTCGCTGGTCCATTGGGCGATGCAGCAAGGGATGCCGGCGAGCAACTACGAGACGGACGCGGCGTTCTTCCTGGCCGCCCCGGTCGGGAACGACGACCGGATCGCCGCTGTGGGGATCTACGCGCCCGACCGCCAGGCGATCTCGCGCGAGCGCGCCAAGCTCTTTCTCCCACGCTACGCCGCGCGCCTGGGGAAGATCCTCGACCTCTTCCACGACGGGCGCGAGACGCGGCGCTACCGCGGGATGGCGGAGGTGCTCGGGAAGGCGGCCGAGCACGTGCAGAGCCGGAGCGACATGGAGGGACTTGGCCGCGCCGTCTGCGAGGCCGCGCTGCAGGTTTCGAGGGGGACGCGCGCGGCGCTGGCGCTCTGGAACGCGGACACGCAGCGCGGGGAGGTGGTGAGCGTCTCCGTCGGGCACGCGGTGCCGGTGGGGTTCGTGGTGGCACCGGAGTCGTTCGTCGGCGTGGCGTGCCGGGAGCGGCAGCGGTTCACGGTCCGCGAGGGGTATCGGATGTCGGACTTCCCCCTCTTCGGCCCCGAGGAGCCGCCGCGCCGTGTGGGCTCGATCGCCGTGGTGCCGCTCCATCGCGAGGACCGCGCGTTGGGCGCGATCGCGGTGGAAGGGGACGAGGATGCGCAGCTCACCGCGGTCGAGGGATCGCTGCTCGCCTTGCTCGCGCAGGTGGTGTCGGTGGCGCTGGAGAAGGTGCGGCACCTAGAGGAGGTGACGGCGCGCTCGCTGACCGACGGGCTCACCGGCCTCCCCAACCGGCGAGTGTTCGACGACCGCCTGCGGCAGCACCTCGCGGAATGCGACCGGTATGACCAACCCGTGTCGCTCGTGCTGGCCGACATCGACCACTTCAAGCGGATCAACGACACCCATGGCCACGCGGCCGGGGACGCGGTACTGGTGGCCGTGGCGCGGGCGATCACTGGGCGCATCCGGAACATCGATCTGTGCGCGCGCTACGGCGGCGAGGAGCTGGCGATCGTCCTCCCCCAGACCGGGCTCGACGCGGCGAACGAGGTGGCGGAGCGGCTCCGGGCGACGATCGAGGGGCTCGTCGTCTCGGTGCACGGCGCGGCCGAGCCGATCCGGGTGACGATGTCGTTCGGCGTCGCGTGCTACCCGGAGAGCGTGGGTGCGAGAGACAAGCTCTTCAGCGTGGCGGACGCGGCGCTGTACGAGGCCAAGAACGCTGGCAGAAATTGCGTGAGATCGAGCGAGGTAAGGCCGGCATTCAAGAAGCGTTAGCGCAGGGCGATAACGTGGCTCATGAGGTGCCCTGCTGCGGCCGGTGAATGGGGTGGACGCTTGGACAATGCCCGGTGGGCGGCTATATTTGGAGCTACGGGGGCGACTGGCTTCGACGGGGTAAGTGAAGCTGTGGCCGCGTGCCCAGGTTCTCGGGTCCTGGTAAAACCCTCGGGACGAATCACAACTGCCAACTCTGACTTGGCTCTGGCTGCGTAACTTCGGTTCACGCACCTGCTCGTTGGGCAGCCCGCCCGAGGCGGTCTGACGGGTATCGAAAAATTGGGCTAGTCTGCCGTCGCGTCTTCCGGCGGCGGGCGAAACTCTAGAAGACTCGTCCAGCAGTGGGCCGCCCATCGGCCAGCGGCTGGAGACCTCAATCGGTGGGCTACGCACGTAGACGCTGTGGTCGATCTTGTCTCGGACCGGGGTTCAACTCCCCGCG
>JADGGM010000250.1 GCA_019689955.1 Gemmatimonadaceae bacterium | reverse complement strand
ATCATCGGCGACCCGATCGGCGCCAAAGGGCTCCAGGCCGATCTGGACTACGAGATGATTCCCTACACGCCCGAGGAGCTGATCGACATTGCCCGGCAGCAGTACGCCTTCAGCCTGAGCGAAGCCAAGAAGGCCGCACGCGAGATGGGCTTCGGCGATGACTGGAAAGCGGCGATGGAGAAGGTGAAGAACACCTATGTAGAGCCGGGGAAGCAGCCCGACCTGATTCGCGACCTCGCGCGGCAGGCGGAGGCCTGGTTCGGCGCCCACGACTGGGTGACGATCCCTCGCCTCGCCACCGAAGACTGGCGGATGGAGATGCTGAGCCCCGATCGCCAGCGCGTGTCCCCGTTCTTCCTCGGCGGCGATCAGATCCTCGTCTCGTACCCGACCGCGGACATGACGGACGAGGAGAAGCTCATGAGCATGCGCGGGAACAACCCCTATTTCTCGCACGCGACCGTGTTCCATGAGCTGAACCCCGGGCACCACTTGCAGGGGTTCATGTCCGCGCGCTACAACCCGCACCGTCGCCTCTTCTCGACGCCGTTCTGGAGCGAGGGGCAATCGTTGTACTGGGAGATGTTCGCGTGGGACCACGGCTTCGATCGGACGCCGGAGGAGCGGCTCGGCGCGCTCTTCTGGCGGATGCACCGGAGCGCGCGGATCATCTTCTCGCTCAGCTTCCACCTGGGGAAGATGACGCCGCAGCAGGCGATCGAGCTCCTGGTGGACACGGTGGACTTCGAGCGCGCCAACGCCGAGGCCGAGGTGCGGCGCTCGTTCAACGGGAGCTATCCTCCGCTCTACCAGATCGGCTACATGATCGGCGGGCTCCAGCTGCGGGCGCTTCACCACGAGCTGGTGGACTCGCACAAGATGACGGAGCGCCAGTTCCACGACGGCGTGCTCCAGAGCGGGCCGATGCCGATCGCGATGGTGCGCGCGCGGCTCGCGAAGATCCCGCTCACGCGCGGCGGGCCGAAGCCGTGGCGCTTCGCCGACGAGCTGCCGCAACCGGTGCCGGCGCCCTGAGCGCCGGCACTTCGCGGTGCGCTCATCGCAGCAACGGCGTCGCGATCCCCGCGGCGATGAGCGCCACGGCCCACACCAGCTCGATGTTGACCCACGCGCGCCGCAGCACGCCGAGCCCGAGGGTGTGATACACGATCAACGCCACGGCGGCCATCACCATCAGCATGGCCGCCGTGTGGAGCGCCACGATGAGCATCCCGTGGCCGAGCTGCTCGAGCACCACCGGAGCGAGCATGAGCCCCGCGCCGTGCGCCGACGCCATGAGGAACGACCAGAGCACCAGGTCGCCGAACCCGACGCGCATCCCGACCCATCGGAAGTGCGCGCCGGGTCGCAGCAGCCGGAACACCCCGAACCCGACGAGCAGCGCGCCCGCACCGAGGCGGAGCGTGCGCGGCGGCAGCGTCAGCCCGCCGGCGCCGAGGAGGAGCACCACGGCCCCAACCGACAGCGCGTGGCCCAGCGTGATCGGCCAGAGCGCGGAGACCACCGCTCGCCATCGGCGCTCCTGCAGCCCCAGCCCGACGGCGAACAACCACCCCATCGCCGGGTTGAGCCCGTGGAACGCACCGAGCAGCGCGACCGTCGCCCACGAGCCGGCGTGGCTCACGGGAAGCAGTACGAGTCCGACGACGCGTCGCCCCCCTGCAGACGAACCTGGTGCGGGCGCTCATCCGTGAACTCGAGGAAGAAGTCCGGGTTCACGCTGATCCCTCCCTCGGGCTTCACGTCCAGCTTCACCATCCACCCCTTGATCCCCTCGGGGTAGAACTGTACGTCCCACGGGATGTAGAGCGAGTTGGTGAAGTACACTCGCTTCCCGTCGCGACTCACCTCGACCATCTGCGGACCACCGTTGAGCGGCCCCGACTTGGGGTGCGCCGTGTGGCGCACGATCCCGCCCAGGTGCACCGAGCCCGTGAGCTTCGGGTGGAACGGGTCGCGGACGTCGTACTGCCGCATCTCCCCCGTGCCCCAGCACGAGACGTAGAGGAAGCGATCGTCGATCGAGAGATCGATGTCCGTCACGAGCGGCGGCACCGCGCTGAACGGCTTGAGCGCGGGTGGGAGCAGCTCCGGATCGGCGGGCTCGGCGGGGATCTCGAGCACCTTCTCGATCGCCCAGTCCCCGTCGGTGCGATGCCAGAGCCACACGGAGCTGGAGAGGTCCTTGAGGCTGATGACGACCCCCACGAAGCCGTAGCTCTTGTTCGGATCGTGCGCCGGGCGCAGCTCGAGCACCATCTGGTCGTCGTCGCCGACCGAGAGCGCCTTGACGTGCTTGCGGCGTCGCAGGTCCCACACGTGGATCTGGTGGCCGTAGCGCTTCTCCATCAGCGCCTGCGGGATCAACCCACTCTCGACGAGGTCCGGCGTCCCCCATTCGCTCGTCAGCATGACGTCCTGCGTGAGGTGCCACCACGCGTCGTACGCAAGGTACTGCGGGCCGCGGTCGCGCTCCCACGCGCCCTTGATCTCGAACGTGTCGTGATCGAGGAGGAAGACGCCGCCGGGCCCTTTCCCCTCACGGTTGCCGAGCGCGGTGAGATAGATCCCCTCCGGGCCGCAGTGCACCGTGTGCGGCCGCGTGTAGCCCGTCTTGCGCGCGACCTCATCGGGCTCGAACACCTTCACGATGTGCGGCCTCCGCGGATCGGGCTTGGTGTCGACGACGTAGATGCGTGACGAGCGCAGCCCCGGGACGATGAGAAAGCGCCGCTCCACGTGCGGGTGCGGGGCGTACGGGCAGAGCGCCGAGCTGCACGCGTTCCATCCGAAGTGATGCAACTCGTCGCCGACGTTCGGCATCTCCAGCCGGCCGACGATGCGCCCATACTCGCGCGATGCGGGATCGACGTCGACGACGGCCAGCGCATCGGGGCGACCCGATCCCTCGGGTCTGATCGTGACGACGTACGCCAGCTTCTCCGGCGGTGCCTGCGCGGCGAGGCGTGGCGACGGATAGAACGTCGGGTCGGGGAGGAGCGTGGGGGATGTGGCGGTGCTCATGGCGGTCTCCTGCGTAGGCAACACGGAGCGTGCGCGGACCTGCGGCGCACACCATAGCGGATATTTGCTCGTGCAGCAACAAACAGGTCGCTGCTCAGCACGGTGAGCGTCGCTGCGTGTCGCACCCGCAGGAGGCTCGACGCCAGCCAATCCGCGGCTAACGCCGGAAGATCACCTCGTGTATGGCCGACTCCACCGCGGGTGGGATGGGCTTCCACTACGGGAACACCGACCTCATCGATGGGAACGTACAGGTGGATCAGCCGGAGCTGCTTCTGTACGAGCCCCAAGCAGACGGTAGTCTCGAGCTGGTCGCGGTGGAGTACATCATCCCCTACAACTTCCACCCCCGCGACGCCGCCCCACCGGTGCTCTTCGGGTAGCGGCCCCTACGGCTCGACCCGCTCGCTCCACTGCGGATTCCAGACGATCTCCCAGAGGTGGCCATCGGGATCCTGAAAGTATCCGGCGTAGCCACCCCAGAATGTCTCGCTTGCCGGCTTCACGATCCGCGCGCCCGCCCGCTCGGCCTGGGCCATGATCGCGTCGACCGCTGCCCGGCTCCCGACGTTGTGGCCGAGTGTGACGTCGGTGGGAGAGCGCGGGGACACCGGAAGCCCGGTGTCGTGCGCGATCGACGCGCGGGGCCAGAGCGCGAGCCGGAGCCCGGGCTGCAGGTCGAAGAACGCGACCGCGCCGAAGGGAAACTCGCGGCCGACGATCCCCTCGGTCGCGAAGCCGAGTCCATCGCGGTAGAACGCGACAGCGCGCTCGAGGTCGTCCACGCCGAGAGTGAGGACAGTGAGTCGCGGGTGCATGACGATGCGGATGTCAGATGGCGGGTTCCAGATCGTTGAAGAACACTCGGCGGCGCGGCCGCTACTGCACCGCGTAGATCATGTCCACCGACGTGACGAGCGAAGCAAGGAACGCCCCCGCCGGGAGCAGCACGAGAAAGCCGACGATCGCCAACCCGAGCAGCAGCGGGATACCGGCGCGGCGCGCTCGTGCGGCGAGCCAGTACGGCACCGCGGTCGCCAGGAGGCTCGACGGGGCGAGCACGACCGCGACGGCGAGTAGCCACGACGCGAAGCTCGGGCCACCCGTCCGAATCGCGTGGACGACTCCGAGGGCAGCGCTCGCCGCCACGCCGAGGCACGCGACGAGCCACGCGGGCCAGACCCAGCGGCGATGGCCGGAACGAGTGAGTGCCATCGCGAGCGCCGCGAAGCCGAGGGCAAGGGCGACGAGGATGACGAGCGCGGTGGTGGAGAACCCGAGGTTCATGGGCGCGTGGTTGGCGTGGTCACGTACGGGAAGCGCAGCGATCGTGACTGCGTTGCGTGGAGCGAGCCCCTCGAACGCTCGACCACGGATACGATAGGGATCGATCTTCACGAACGCGAGAGCCGGCTCTGCATTCCGAGGGGCGCGTGCGGAGCCCCCGCCTGCGCGCCCGCACACGGCGGCCTGGGGCCCGCCCACGGAGGGCTCGCCCGACCGATCTGATCGATCCGGTCATGGCCCCGAGCTCCGAGGAACAAATACTTAGGTATTGGCCTAAGTGTTGTTTCGTGGTAGAATCGTTCCATCAGGATCTGGTAAACCGACCAACCGACCGACGCCGAGATGGTTCGATCCGCAGTCGCTGACGAGGTATTTTATGCCCTATCCAATTCGACTCGCCGGCAGGTTCTGGAGCGCCTGGCTATCGGGCCCGCCACCGTCAGCGAGCTGGCAGCGCCGTTCGACATGAAGCTTCCGTCGTTCGTGCAGCACCTCTCGGTGCTCGAACGGAGCCGGCTGGTGAAGTCGAAGAAGCGCGGGCGTGTGCGGACATACGAGATCGTCCCCGAGCGGTTCAAGGTCGCGGAGGACTGGCTGACCAGGCAGCGTCAGGTATGGGAAGCCCGATTCGACCGGTTCGACCAATACGTCAAACACCTCCAGGAACGGGGCCCAGATCACGAGTAAGCACTTCGCGATCAATCCGAAGCTCGATCTCGTTTTCGAGCGCTTCGTCGACGCGCCCAAGCATCTCGTCTGGGAGGCGCTGACGAAACCGGAGCACGTCAAGGAGTGGTACATGCCCAAGGCGTGGGGTACCGTGTCGAGCTGCGAGCTGGACCTGCGGCCGGGGGGCATCTTCAGCATCGACATCGCGACCGCGGATGGTCAGGAGATTCCCAACCTCGGCTGTGTCCTGGAGGTCGTTCCGATGGAGCGGTTCACCTGGACTTCCATGCTGTTTCCCGGCTTTCGTCCGGCGGTGTTTGACGACATCCCGATCACGGCCATCGTCACGATGGAGACCGTGGGAACCGGAACTCGCTACGTGTTCACGGCGCTACACCGGGATGAAGCGGACTTCGCGAAGAACAAGACGTCAGGTTGGCAGCAGGGGACCGAGATGGTGCTCGATCAGTTCGTGGCGCACGTGGAGGGGATGAGGTAGCT
>JADGGM010000249.1 GCA_019689955.1 Gemmatimonadaceae bacterium | reverse complement strand
CGCGACTCGGCGGTGCTGCAGGTGGCCGCGGCGCTCCCGCGCGGCGCGCGCGTGACCGTGAACGGCGTCGCGCTCACCGCGCGCACGCTCTCGCTCCCGCCGGGGGAGTACCTGCTGGCGCTCGTGGCGCCCGGCTACGCACCGGTGAGCGAGCGGCTGCGCCTCGAGCCCGGGGCGACGATCGCCTGGAGCCCGGCGCTCGTCCCGCTGCGCGTGGCCGACTCGCGCGCCACGCCCGCGCGCTCGCGCGCCGTGCGCCCGGAGCGCGCCGACGCGCGAGGGGCGGCGTCGCGCCACGAGCAGGCGCGCGCCGCCGTGGCGCGCGAGTCGACGGCGGCGCCGGACACACCGGCCACGAGCGAGGCCGCACCCGCCACCTGCGCCGCCGCGGCGCGCGCCGAGCGCTGGAGCGCGGCGCTCGACGTGTGCACGCGCGAGGCGCGGAGCGGAACGGCGGCGTCGGCGTACACGTTGGGGACGATGTACGAGCACGGGCTCGGCGTGCCGCGCGATCCGGCGCAGGCCGTCGCGTGGTACCGTCGCGCCGCCGATGGCGGGAGCGCCGACGCCGCGCTCCGCCTCGGCGCGATGTACGAGAGCGGCGCCGGGGTCGCAAAGGATGTGGGCGAGGCCGTCGCGTGGTATCGTAAAGGGGCGCTCCTCGGCGACCGCGAGGCGCAGTGGAAGGTCGCCACCGCGTACGACCGCGGTACCGGCGCGCCCCGGAACCTCGGCGAAGCGCTGTCGTGGTATCGCAAGTCGGCGGAGCAGGGGAACCCGCGCGCACAGAATTATCTTGGCTGGATGTACGGCACCGGCCACGGCGTCTCGCGCGACGACCGCCAGGCCGTCGCCTGGTTCCGCCGCGCGGCGGAGCAAGGGGACGCGCAGGCCGAGTACAACCTTGGCTACATGTACGACACCGGCCGCGGCGTCCCCCGGGACGAGACGCAGGCCATCGCGTGGTATCGCAAGGCGGCCGCGCGGGGGTACGGCGAGGCCGTCGAGCAACTCCGGCAGCGCGGCATCACGCCGTGACCTGCGCCCGTCCATCGACCCGTTCGGGAGGAACGACCAGACCGTGACCCAGGCAGACCAGATCGACTACAAGGTGATCGGCGACGATCTGCAGGCGGTGATCGTGACGCTCGATCCCGGAGAGGCCGTCGTCGCCGAAGCAGGCGCCATGATGTACATGGAAGACGGCATCTCGATGGCCACCACGCTGGATGCCACGGGGCGGCACGGAAGCCTCCTGGGGAAGCTCCTCGCCGGCGGGAAGCGCATCCTGTCGGGGGACTCGTTCTTCGTCACCCTGTTCGCCAACGAGGCGACGCGGCGGCGCGACATCGCCTTCTCGTCCCCGTTCCCCGGGAAGATCCTCCCGGTGGACCTCACCGCGTGGGGGGGGACGCTGCTCTGCCAGAAGGACTCGTTCCTCTGCGGCGCGCGCGGGATCGACGTCACGATCGCGTTCACGCGGCGCATCGGCGCGGGGTTCTTCGGCGGCGAAGGGTTCATCCTGCAGCGGCTCGTGGGGGATGGGCTCTGCTTCCTCCACGCGTCCGGGACGCTGCACACGCTCGACCTCGCGCCGGGGGAGACGGTCCGCGTCGACACCGGGTGCCTCGTGGCGATGCAGCCGACGGTCGACTACGACATCCAGATGGTGCCCGGGATCAAGACGGCCCTGTTCGGCGGGGAGGGGCTCTTCTTCGCGTGGCTCACCGGGCCGGGGCGCGTGGTGCTGCAGACGCTCCCCTTCTCGCGGCTCGCGGATCGGATCATCGCGGCGTCGCCGCGTGCGGGGGGATCGCGGCAAGGGGAAGGGAGCGTGCTCGGCGTGATCGGCGATGTGCTCAATGGCAGCCGTTGAATCGGGGCGCGCGGAGGCGCCCCCCACCGATCCGATCGCCGCGTTCAAGGCGCTCCTCGACGAGGCGCGCGCCGTGGACCGCCGCATCCTCCCCGAGCCGACGGCAATGGCGCTCGCCACGGTCGGCGACGACGGGCGGCCGTCGG
Organism: Gemmatimonadaceae bacterium; assembly: GCA_019689955.1. Lineage (GTDB taxonomy): Bacteria > Gemmatimonadota > Gemmatimonadetes > Gemmatimonadales > Gemmatimonadaceae > JADGGM01. Next base: position 3,491 of record JADGGM010000249.1, on the reverse strand, counting down.
TGCGCGTCGTGCTGCTCAAGGAGGTCGACGCGCGCGGGTTCGTCTTCTACACGAACTACCAGAGCCGGAAGGGGCGCGAGCTCCTCGCGCACCCGCGCGCCGCGCTCTGCTTTCACTGGCAGCCGCTGGAGCGGCAGGTCCGCGTCGAGGGTCCCGTGGAGCCGGTGAGCGCGGCCGAGGCCGACGCGTACTTCGCCACCCGCCCGCGCGAGAGCCAGATCGGCGCGTGGGCCTCGCAGCAGAGCGAGACGCTCGAGAGCGCGGAAGCGCTCGAGGCGCGCGTGCGCGAGGTCGAGGCGCGCTTCGCCGGGCGCCCCGTGCCGCGGCCGCCGCACTGGTCCGGGTTCCGCGTCATCCCCGAGCAGATCGAGCTCTGGCGTGCGGGTCCCTTCCGCCTCCACGAGCGCTTCCTCTACGAGCGCGTCGATGGCGCGTGGCGCGTGCGGCGGCTCTTCCCGTGACCCCCGAGCCGGGGCCCCGCGCCCCTAGGCGTCGGCGCCCGCACCGTCTAGAATTCGCGGACCATGGCTACTCGAATCGCTGACCAGGCTCAGGCCCCGGCCGCCACCCCCGCGTGGACCATCGACGATTCGCGCTCGCTGTACAACATCGAAGGGTGGGGGATCGGCTTCTTCGACATCAACGAACGCGGCCACGTCGTGGTGCGTCCCGACAAGTCGCGCCCGGACCGCGAGCTCGATCTCTACGAGCTGGCGACCGACCTCGCCGAGCAGGGGATCGTCCTCCCCGTGCTCGTCCGCTTCTCCGACATCCTCCGCTCGCGCATCGAGACGCTGACCCAGCGCTTCCGGAACGCGATCGAGGAGTTCGGCTACGAGGGGACGTACACCCTCGTCTACCCGATCAAGGTCAACCAGCAGCGCCACGTGGTCGAGGAGATCGTCCAGTTCGGCGCGCCGTACGGCGTGGGGCTGGAGGCCGGGAGCAAGCCCGAGCTGCAGGCGGTGCTCGCGCTCAGCGAGTCGACCAGCCACAAGATCGTCTGCAACGGCTACAAGGACGAGGAGTTCATGCGCCTCGCGCTCATGGGGCAGAAGCTCGGGCACGAGGTGTTCATCGTGATCGAGCAGCTCTCCGAGCTCGACGTGCTCCTCCGCGTGGCCGACGAGATGGGGGTGAACCCGACCGCCGGCGTGCGCATCAAGCTCGCCTCGGAGGGGTACGGGCGCTGGGCGGAGAGCGGGGGGGAGAAGTCGAAGTTCGGGCTCAGCGCGCGCGAGCTCGTGAAGGTGATCGACAAGCTGCAGGCGATGGGGCGGCTCGACGTGCTCCGGCTCATCCACTTCCACCTGGGCTCGCAGATCACCGACATCCGCTACATCAAGGCGGGGCTCCAGGAGGTCGCGCGCTTCTATGCCGAGCTGCACGCCGCGGGGGTGAACATCACGCACGTCGACGTGGGCGGCGGGCTGGGGATTGACTACGACGGCTCCGGCTCCACCGTCGCCGCGAGCGTGAACTATTCGGTGCAGGAGTACGCGAACGACATCATCTACACGTTGGCCGAGGCGTGCCGCGAGGCGAACCTCCCCATGCCGCACGTGATCTCGGAGTCGGGGCGCGCGCTCACCGCGCACCATGCGCTCCTCCTGCTCAACGTGATCGACGTGGAGACGCAGCTCGACAACACCATCCCCGAGCTCACCGAGGATGACCACGCGATCCTGCACGAGCTCAAGGAGGGGTACGAGACCGTCTCCACGCGCTCGGTGCGCGAGGTGTACCACGACGCCACCTTCGCCAAGGAGCGGGCGCAGGCGCTGTTCAACAGCGGCGTGCTCTCCCTCCGCGGCCGCGCGATCGCCGAGCAATTGTACGCGGCCACCCTCAACGCCGTGGCGCGGATCGCGCAGCGGGACCGCGAGGAGTACGAGGACATCATCGAGGACCTCGAAGCGCAGCTCGTGGACCGGTACTTCTGCAACTTCAGCGTCTTCCAGTCGCTCCCCGACAGCTGGGCGATCGACCAGCTCTTCCCGATCATGCCGATCCACCGGCTGGACGAAGAGCCCACGCGCCGCGGCACGTTGCAGGACATCACCTGCGACTCCGACGGCAAGATCGACCGCTTCACCGGTGGCCGGCAGGGGCGTCCGCGGCTCGAGCTGCACCCGTACCGCGAAGGGGAGCCGTACGTGCTCGGGATCTTCCTCACCGGCGCGTACCAGGAGATCCTCGGCGACCTGCACAACCTGTTCGGCGACACGAACGCCGTCCACGTGCGCCTCTCCCCGACCGGCTACGAGGTGACCGACCTCGTGCACGGCGACACCGTGACCGAGGTCCTCAACTACGTGCAGTTCCGCGCCTCCGATCTCCTTACCGTGTTCCGCCGCAAGGTGAGCGCGGCCAAGTCGCTCACGCGGCAGGAGGCGAACGCGTTCATCGCCGACTACGTGGCCGGGCTCGAGGGGTACACGTATCTCGAGGGCGAGGCCGCGCGGTAGCGTATGGATCACGGCTTCCCCCACCTGCTCATCGTCCTCGTCGCGATCCTCGTCGCGACGAAAGTGCTGGGCGAGCTCGCGCAGCGGGTCGGACAGCCAGCCGTCCTCGGGGAGCTGATCGCCGGGGTGCTCCTCGGCGGTTCGCTGCTCGGGGTCCTCGATCCGAGCGACCCGATCATCCGCGCGCTGTCGGAGATCGGCGTCATCGTGCTCCTGTTCGAGATCGGATTGCACACCGATCTCCGGGAGCTGGTGAGCGTGGGGGCGAGCGCGATGACTGTCGCGGTCGTCGGTGTCGCGGTCCCGTTCGCGCTCGGCTACGGCGTGGCGCACCTGCTCGGGCTCGGCGTGGTCCCCGCCATTGTGTGCGGCGCATCGCTCACCGCTACCTCGATCGGGATCTCGGCGCGCGTGCTCTCCGACCTCGGGCAGCTCGAGACGCCGGAGGGGCGCGTGGTGCTTGGCGCCGCCGTGCTCGACGATGTGATCGGGCTCATTATCCTCTCCGTCGTGAGCACCCTCGTCGCCGGCGAGGCGGTGTCGCTCGGAGGAGTCGGGGTGAGCGTCGCCGCGGCCACCGTGTTCATCCTCGCGGCACTCTGGATCGGGAACCGGATCGCGCTCCCGGCCTTCGACATCATCTCGCGCGTCGACCGGTCGGGGACGCTCGGCGTGGTCGCGCTCGCTTTTGCGCTCCTGCTCGCCTGGCTCGCCAGCTTCGCCCGCTCGGCACCGATCGTCGGCGCGTTCGCAGCCGGGCTCGTGCTTTACCGAGCGCCGCAGAGCGCCGAGATCCAGCGGAAGGTCGCGACCCTCGGGCAGTTCTTCGTGCCCATCTTCTTCGCCTCCGTGGGCGCGGCGGTGGACCTCACGACCCTCGGCGATACGCGCACCGCGCTCATCGGCTCGGCGCTCATCGCCGTGGCGCTGGTCGGGAAGTTCGTTGCCGGGTACGGGCCGTGGTGGTTCAAGGGGAACAAGGCGCTCGTGGGGGTCGCGATGATCCCGCGCGGGGAGGTGGGG